>NZ_JAZRJY010000106.1:0-4462 GCF_045646045.1 Methanobrevibacter sp.
AAAGGTGTGGCTGGAACTGCTTTAGGTTTAGGTATTGGAGCATTGGGTTTGAACTTACTTCAAAATGGTGGTTTAGCAAACTTGTTTAATGGTGGAAATAGCACTGGAAATTGTGGTTGCTCATATACATGTGAAGATAGAATAAAAGATATGGAAAAATATAATTCTGAAATGTTCAGTAATTATAAGTATACCAGAGATATGAACGATACCATAATGGCAAAACAAAATGCTGATGCATTCGCTTTATTTCAAGGATATACAAATGCAACTACTGCTTTACAAAAGCAAATTGATGAACTTAAAACTCAAAACGCTGTATTGGCTGCAACAAGACCTTTACAAGACCAACTTATTATGAATGCAATTGCATTGGAAGCAGAAAGAAGACAAGCAGCAGACTGTGGTATTATCGGTTACACTAACTGTAGTTTTTACCCAGTTAATATTGCCAATGTTACAACTGGAACTGATGTAACACCAAAACAATTATACAATCCTTTGAGTTGCTTTAATGCTCCTACTTGTGGTTGTAGTAGATAATATATTATACTGTTATGAGAGTAGAAGAATTTAAGGTTAGAACTATTAATAAGTTGTTCAACATCATTGATGGATGGTTCGATAACGGTTTCCAAGATGGTATGATTAATGGTGTATTAAAGACTATAGTTAAGGCTAATCAGAATAAGTATGATGAGTTGTTGAAGGTGTTCACTGATGAGCAAGATAATATAGATTTAAGTGAAATAAGAAAGCAAATGGAAAAGGTAATTCCAGAAAACTTGGAAATGGATTTAAAAGACTATGCAAATAAAATGGGTGTTCCACCTTATTTAGTTCCTAACAAAGTTCTGATATTACCAAAAAAAGATGTAATAGATTTATTTAGATAAAAAGAAAAAGGTGGGTTTTATCCCACCTTTTTTATTATGATGCTAATACTTCAATTTTTGTATTATTTATTGGTAAATTAAAATCAAATGTTTGTTCAACAGTTTTATATGTTTCAAATTCTTTAACTGTATTAACAATAATTGGTATTGTACCATATTTATCAATTATTGTTTCTTGAATTTGTAATACTTGTTTGTCAAACAAACCATTATCATTAGCATCCATTATTATAGTTGCTTTTCTAACAATATTACCATAATTCTCAATTTTTCGTAAACTTCCATGTTTTTTACCATTATCAACTGCATTCATTTCCACAAAAACATCATTGAATGTTGGTACTCGTCTATTACCTCCACTTAATGTTATTTTACCATTTTCATCTTTATATCCATTAATGTATTTGTTTGGTATTTCTGGGAAAAAATTAATTATGTCTGTAATAATATTATCCAATATACCATTTTTCAATTGTATTTTACCATTTTTCAAATAAGTATATTCATTAATTTCTGTTATATTATTGGTAAGTAGATTTTTCCATTTTATGTTTGAATTGAAATAATCAGTTATATCATATTTTTTAATACCGTTCTTTTCCAATATTTGTTGATTAGGTTTATAACCTAAAAATTCATAACCTTTATTTTCAATATAATCTTCACCATATACTTCTGTTTGAATTGTTTTACTGTAAGGTGTTGCGTAATAACTATCTTCATCTTCATATCTAGATTTAATCATTTCATAATGTTTTTTAGATATATAGAATTTAGTATTTTTCCAAGCGTCTTTTAACCTTTTATTAGTATACCCACTATAACGGCCTAATAAACTTTGCTCAGTAGTTTCAACGTTATCTTTTGAATCAGAATAATCAAAACATACTCCACAATAATCTTTAGATTTTGGTTCAATTACATTTCCCATTCGGAAAGCACCCTTAATTACAATTAATAGAAATTTATTTTTTTCTTCTGTTTCATTTATGCATATAGATTCTATCTTGTTATACATTTCTTCATAATTAATAGGCTGATTACCTTTTTGAACAACGTATATGATATGATATTTATTTCCAGTACAATCTCTATCAATTTCAACATTACCATTTCCTACACTTCTTACGATACAATAATGTTTTCGGTTTGTTTCTCTTTTAAGTTCCACCAAATGATTATACACCTCTTCTGAAAAAAATCTATGACATTCACCTCTATCTTTTAATATTTTTTTATCATGTAAAGTTATTATTTGATTATTATCATCAAAATCTTTAAATCCTTTATATAATTCTTCATTCACTAATAATTTTACAACTGGTTTTGTTCTATAAATGTCATTTGCTAATTCTTTCCAAGGAGTAGCACTAACTGATAATATATATGAATTATTTTCATGCATTGATGCATCATTTTTCATATAGTTAATACCTAATATTTTAAGGAATTTATTAACGATATTAGTTTTCTTTTTTGTAGCATAATGGCTTTCATCAATAACAAATAAATTATTGCATGTACTTGGTATTTTCTTTTTTCCATTAATCATATTTTTCATATCACTATTTTTCAAAAATGATATGGTATTTCCTACATAATCCTCACCACCAAAAAAGAAATTCATATTAAAACAATTTTTAAAATACGAATTAATTGTCTGCCTTTTAATTTCTGTTTGATTATCACCAATGATATAATATATATGTTCAATACCCATTTTCATTTTATATTCTTCATAAAAACTTAAATAGTTAACCAAACAATTAAACACACCAGTTTTACCACTTTGTACATACGCATTTAAAAAGACATATCTTTTACCTTCCAAAAAATATTGAATAATATCAAAAGCAGCAGTTTCTTGTTCTGAATGTAAATCAGATTTAATCTTATTTTTTTTTAAATGCTCATGTATTTTACTTACTTTTTCATTTATTTTATCCATCATAAATTAATATATCTATTTATCAGTATAACACCTTAGATTTCACCATTTTCCAATAATTACTATCAACAGTATCTAAATCGCAATGTGTCATTATTTGATGATATTCATGTATAATTTCCGAATAAAAAGTATATAACACATCAAGTTCAAAAGTATTGAAAGGAACTTCATCTTTATCCATTTCAATTATCCATTCAAGATATTCTTCAATATTTTCATCATCAACATAATATTCTTCATTCATTTCTTCAAAATCAAAATCTTCATCTTTTACAATTTTTAATAGCAGTTCTTTATATTCATCCCAAAATGGATTGTACCATTCATTAGATGAATTATCCATTTTAAATAAAAGATTAAATGCTTCAATTTTAGTTTTGATACTAACATTGTTTTTAATAAACTCATTAATTTGTTGTTCTAAATTTATCTTCATAATTAAATATCTTTAAGTTATATTAGTCAATATTAACTAACGATGCAAACATATACAAAAGAAAATCGAAAACAAAATGTATTTATGTTAATTTATGTTAATCTATTTAATGTTTATTATAAATAATAGATTAAATATTTTTAATTATGGCAAGAACATTAGGTGCAAAGAATAAACCTAAAACAACAAATACAGTAAAGGTTATTAATTTAAACAAACATATTGAAAATAGTCCAATTATCAATGATATTACACCTTATAGTTGGGTGTCTTTTGGTAAAGATAACCAGTACCCAACCCACTTACTTAATCTATATCATAATAGTATTATTCATTCAGCATGTGTAGACTTCTTAACTAATGCAATCATTGGTGATGGTGTGGATTATACTGCAATGTCAATAGATAATGAAAATGAATTAGTTCCAAACTATCTTGAAAGTTGGGATGAACTATTATATAAGGTAGCAAAGGATTTAGTATTATTCGGTGGTTATGCTATTCAAGTAATCAAAAATAGAAATGATAAAACTTATTCATTCTTCCATACTCCTTTTTCAACTTTAAGATTTGGTAAGAAAGATGAAAACGGAGAAATCAAGAAAGCATATTTATGTAAGGATTGGAGTAATTATGTAGCAAACAAACCAGTAGAAATAGATGTGTTGAATTATACAGATGATATTAATATAGCATTGGGTAAACCTTATTTATTAGTATATACCAATTATAACATATTTGATGAATATTATCCAGTACCTCACTATGTATCAGCATTAGACGCAATCAGAACAGATATTGAAATGAAAAACTATGATTTAAATGCTGTTACTAATATGTTCACTCCAAGTGGTATATTAACAATGAATCAAGTTTCAGATGATAATGAAAGAGATATGATAATCAAGAATATCGAAGCAACTTTCACAGGTTCTGAAAACGCTAATAATATCATCATTACATTCAGAAATAACAGTGAAGACCAACCTGTGCAATTTGTTCCTATCACATCAAATTCAGAAGGTGTTAATTTATTTGCTGACACAACAAATAGAACTACAGATAGAATATTATCAGCACATAGAGTTTCCAGAGGTTTAATCGGTTTAAGTCGGATCGTAGCCATGTCGTTCTGTGAGCCAAGGAGTTGTCCTAATATGTTGTCTTCCTAAGACCGCT
>NZ_JAZRJY010000107.1:0-11444 GCF_045646045.1 Methanobrevibacter sp.
CTCCACCAAATTCCTGTGCATTGTTGTTAATGTATGTTCCATTAATATTGGAACTGGAAACCATGCCATTGAAGTTGTTTGCTCCACTCTTCTTGATTGCAGTGTTGTTGGTGTATGTTCCTGTAATATTGGAACTGGAAACCACGGCATTGAAGTAGTTTGCTCCACCATCATTTGCGGTGTTGTTATTATATGTTCCTGCAATATTGGAACTAGAAACATCCTTATTAAAGTAGTTTACTCCACCTCTCTGGCCTGCAGTGTTGTTAATGTATGTTGCATTAATGTTAGAATTGGAAATAGATGAATTAAAATAAATTGCACCACCATAATCATTGGCTTGACCATTCATAAAAATAATGTCTGTTATATTAATACTTTTGGCATCAATATAGAATATTCTTGATGTTTTTTGAGCATCTAAAATACTTTTGCCTTTTACACCAACAAAAGAAATATTTTTACTAATGCTGATTTCACCATTATCATTATTCAAATAAGTGCCCTCTTCTAAAGTAATTGTATCCCCATCATTTGCACTGTTAACTGCAGTTTGAATAGCAGCAAAAGTAAAATCTGTAGGAATAATATTATTTCCGGCCAGTATATCATCATTAGACATTGATAAAATATTAGAATTAGATTCAAAGTTTTCATTCAAATTACTATTTTCTTTTACATTCAGTTCACTATTAGTTGCATTGAATATCTCCGGATACTCATCTAAATTACTATCCAGAGATATTCCTAAATCCTCTGTCTTATTTACATCGTCCATAGCTGATACACTAGCTATCGACATTAAAAAAATCATAATTAAACAAAAGGTTAATAAAGATTTAATCTTCATAAAAAAATTCTCCATGTAGTTTACTTATGTAATAATGTTATATTGTGTGATGTTAATAAATCTTATCGACCCTGTTAATTATAAGAAATTTTTGAGATAATTTTTTTTTATTAATCTCTCTTTTGTGTTGGTGGGAATTTATTTTTTTGGTTGAATTTTTTTTAAAGGGTTTTTCTATTAGTGGAGTTTTAGAAGTTATTTTACACTAAAATTTCACTTCGTTACTTTTTTTAGAATTTTTTGGTTATTTTTGGGGAGATTTTGCTTAATTATTGATGGTTGTAATCCAATGATTAAAAATCAATAAAGTATATTTAAAATTCGATTAACAAAAATAGCAATTGGATAATAGAATTTAATTATACCATGGCTAAAAGCATTTTGTTTGCAGAAAAAATAAAAGAAAAGATGGGAAAAATATATTTTGGGTCGTCCAATAATTCAAAAATTCAATATTTAATAAAAAATTAGAAAAAATTATTTATTGGTGGGTTCTCTTATTTTTCATAATTAAATTTTTGCTCTTATTCTAAAAAAAGAAAATAATAGCTATTCGATAAGAATAGCTGGTTTATAAGGCATTGCGTTTTTAGCCTTGTTTTGTGGGTCGTAGGAGTCATCAGTGTGTACGATAACTTCACTTGATACTTCATTGGAAATGTATTCCAGAGCATCATCGATAATTTGAGCTTCATCGATTTTTCCCACATATTTGGTTTTAGTCATTTCACGGCCTATTTTTTTAGCTACAGCAGCTATTTCTTTTTTATCATCATAAATATTGGCTCCAATAGCCCTACCCATGATTTGACCTATATCGGGTTTTCCAACTTCGTCCGCTATTTTGTATAAATCCCATTTCCAGTCAGGAGCCAGGTAAATGTGTACTTTTTCAGCATCATCTCCAACCATCTTTTTGATTTGATTTATATCTTTAATGAGATTTTGGACTATCTCTTCTGATTTTTCAATTTCAAGACTTATAATGCTTTCATCAGCTTCAGGCCATTGAGCAGTACTTACAAAGCCTTCTCCACCATATGTTGACCATAATTCTTCACATGTGTGTGGTGTAAATGGTGCAAGTAATCTGATCCATGATTCCAGGACTGTGGATAGGACATAAACTACTGCAGGGTCTTTTTTGTCAAGCAAATGATTTACTCTGTATAAGTAATGGTCAATATCCTTTTTAAGTAAGAATAATGATTCCTGTAAAGCTTTTCTTGTTTGGAAAACTTCTAAAGCTTCAGTTGATGCTTTGATGTGTTGGTTTAGCTGACTTAACATCCATAAGTCGATAGTTCTTGTCAATTCAACTTTTTCTATATTGGTCAAGTCAAGAGAAGAACCTTTGATTTCTTCAACTTTGCCTGCAAATTCTCTAAACCATTCAAGTCTTCTTTTAGTTCCAAGAACTTCTTTTTCTCTCCAATCAAAGTCTTGCCATGGTTCTGCAGAGGCCATTAAGAATAATCTTACAACATCTGCAGTATAATCTTCAATTGCGTCTTTTAAAAGGATAACATTTCCTTTTGATGATGACATTTTATTTCCTTCTAAAAGACCCATTCCAAATACTACGGTTCCTTTAGGCCATTTGTCTTCAGGGAATATTGCACTGTGGTGGAACATTAAAAAGCTTAAGTGATTTCCAACAAGGTCTTTTGCAGATAATCTCCAGTCAAGAGGATACCAATAGTTAAATTCATCTTGTATCTCTTTAACAATTTCCGGTGCAACTTTTATGTCATCTGAATCTTTATTTAAATAAACTTTATCAAAGAATGCGTGATTCAAATCATCCGGGTTCATATCTTTTAAAAATCTTGCTACTGAATAGTATGACATGTATATTGTTGAATCGGTTAAAGGTTCGATTAGCCATTGATTGTCCCAAGGAAGTCTGGTTCCAAGTCCGACCTTTCTGGAACATGCCCAGTCATCTAACCAGTCAATGTAATAATTGAAATTGTTTTTAATTTCCGGAGGAATGATTGTTTCTCTGTTTAAGACTTCATGGGTTTTTTCTTTCCATTCAGGATTTGAATATTTCATGAACCATTGGTCATCCATGATTTTAACAACACAGTTATTTCCGCATCTGCATACAACTGGCCTTTCGGCAAAATCATACATTATTGTAGCCATGTCTTTAGATATTAGCTCTTCTTTCAATTCTTCACGAGCAAATCTGACTTTTTTACCTCCAAAGCCAGGAATACTATCAAGTATGGTACCTTTACTGTGCTGGATTTTATACAATTCATTTGTTGCTTCGTGTATTTTTTCATCATTCTGGTCAGTAATTCCCAATCTTTCAATAATGTCTGCTGCAGGGATTTCTCCATATCCTTTGACAGTACAAACAGGAATTGGAACTACATTTTCAATAATTCCTTCTAAATTATATTTTGATATTAATTCTTCATTTTTCTTCAGGTCTTGAAGAGCAATGTAATCTGCAGGTGCATCTGCAGGTTCTGAAAATACTACACCACTACCGTAGGATGCACTAACGAAACTTGCAGGGAAAATTGGAATTTCATCACCAGTAAATGGATTTATTGCCATTTTACCGATTAAATCGTTCGGATTAATTTCAGATATGATGTCTAAGTTTTTAATTTGTTGCTCTAAATTGTAATGGGCTTCTTTTGTCACTACCCAATTTTCACCATCGGCATTAACTAAAACATATTCAACATCAGGATTTAACCAGATATTTGTAGCACCAACGATGGTTTCGGGCCTTAATGTTGCTGTAACAAGAATTTTGTCTTCAATTTTGAATTTTAATAATGTTAATTCATTGACTCCAACACCTTCACCTTCAAGTAAATCGTGGTCTCCCACTGGATTGTCACAATTTGGACAGTATTTGACTGGATGTTCTCCTTTTTGAATCAATCCTTTTTCATATAATGTGGTTATTTGCCATTCAATGAATTTTTTATAAGTCGGATCAATTGTTCTGAATTCACGTCTCCAATCGATGGAATAACCCATATCATGCATTACTTCATTGTATTCACTACTGAAGTATCTTACAATGTATTCTGGATCTTCTAATTTAGGTAATTCCTCTTTTGGAACTCTGTGGACATTTTCATATAAATCAAGAGTCCATGGGTCTTTTCTTTTAATTCTGTCTGCTATTCCAATAACTGGCGCTCCGGTTACGTGCCATGCCATAGGGAATAATACGTTGTATCCTTCCATTCTTTTGAATCTTGCATAAACATCAGGTACTGTGTAAGTACGACCATGACCAATGTGCATTGCACCACTGGGGTATGGAAAAGCTACTGTAATAAATAATTTTTCTTTGTCGTTAGGGTTTGATTCAAATAATTTTTCATCAGCCCATTTCTTTTGCCATTTTTTTTCAGTCACTAAATCACCATTATAGTCTTATTAGGGCTTTCGGGAACTTTACTCTTATGTTGATTCCTTTGAACTCTATCTATGATATCATTAATTTCATCAACGTCAATATCTAATTCTTCTGCAATAGAATCAGCAGCAATGTCTTTTTCTATGTGTCTGTATAAGATTTTATCGAGTAATTCATAGGTCATTCCTATTTCGTCTTCATCGGTTTGGTTATTCCATAATCCTGCTCTAGGAGGTTTATCGATGATTTCTTGAGGAACATTTAAATACTTGGCTAATTCATAAACGTCGGTTTTATATAAATCTCCAATCGGTTCGATATCACAAGCACCGTCTCCGTGTTTTGTAAAGTAACCGATTACGATTTCACTTTTATTTCCGGTTCCATTAACTAAGTAATTTTTTGAATTAGCATAAAAATAAATTATTGACATTCTTATTCTAGCTTTAAGATTTCCAATAGCTAATTTGTCTTCTTCTAATTGTGCAACTGATAAGAATTCGTTTAAAATACTATCAATAGCCATTTCTTTATAGTTTATTCCTAATAATTGTGCTATTGTAGTACCATGAAGTTTATCTTCTGTTGGTGTTGTTGTGGAAGGTAATACCACTCCAAATACATTTTCTTTTCCAACAGCTTCACAAGCTAAAAATGCAGCTACTGTAGAGTCGATTCCTCCACTTAGGCCTATTACAAGTCCGTCTGCATTTGCTTCTGATACTTTATTTTGAACGAATTCGACTATATCATTTTTTGTTTTTTCTACATCTAATTTTGGAATTTCGTTCATATCAAACACCACTTAATTTTTCATTAGTAATTAATATGATTCTTTTATTATATAATATATTATTATGGATAATGTGGAAATATTATCGGTTAAAATTTTTTTCATGAGCATATTTTAAAAAATAAAAGGTGGATGGATAATTGGTAAACAAAATAGTTGAATTTTCATTATCTGCGGATAATGTGATTTTGTATATCGTATTGGGTATAGTTTTGCGCTATTTTGTCAACGGTCCCATCTTTAAACATTTCGTCCAATGTTTTTTGAACTTGATCTCTTAGTGCGGTATTGCCTTTTTTAAATCCAACACCGTAACTGTCATATGATAATGGTGTGTCTAGTATTTTAAAGCTGTTCTGTTTTTGTGTTAGTTTATTATTTGCAATCCC
The DNA here is from genome assembly GCF_045646045.1 of Methanobrevibacter sp. Taxonomy (GTDB): domain Archaea; phylum Methanobacteriota; class Methanobacteria; order Methanobacteriales; family Methanobacteriaceae; genus Methanocatella. The sequence goes on from NZ_JAZRJY010000107.1 coordinate 5,430, forward strand.
TGAATCTACAAGTACCGCATCACATGCTCCGCTTTCCAAGTCCATAAATCCTGTGTTTATGTCATGTACTTCCTGTATTTTGAATGAATCTCCTATGGATTTGTTCTGTCCTTTAAGTGCATCAAGTCCTGATGATTCAATTTGAACTTCTACGGTTTTTCCTTTTAAATCATCAATTGATGAAATATTGGAATCTGATTTTACAACAAATACTTCTGTGTTGTTAAAGTAAGGTTCTGTCCAGGTATAATCATTTTCCCTATTATTTATGGTAAATGCACTCCAGATACAATCTATTTCTCCGGAATTGAGTTCAACTTCTTTAGAATCCCAGTTAATTATTGGCTGAACAACAAATGTCCAGTTATTTCTCTTACAAACTTCTTTGGCCAAGTCTATATCAAAACCAGCATAATTTCCACTCGCTGTTTTATCTACAAATGGTGGAAATCCTATATTTATCCCTACAACTAGTGTTTTTTCATCATTAGTCACATTGTTTTTATAATTGGGATTAATATCATCGAGAAAATCAAAAAAACCTGCATTTACTGTACTGACTGTTAAAAATAGTATTAATAGTGCAATAATAGTTAATATTTTTTTATTCATTAAATTTCTCCTCCAATTTTAAATATTGCCATTAATAATATTTTTCTATTTTAATGATATTTAAATATTAAAAAAATTGGATACACAAATCATTGGAATTTTTAATGGAAAATCTTTTTTATGGTTTGCCATTACTATATTTGGAGTAGGACTCGGCATCCGGATAGTCAACGGCTGAAGGGTCATTAGGATAATACTTTTTACTCGGACCCAAATCTTCTAAAATATTTCCATTATCATCACAAGTGAGATAATGACCATCTGCACCCATAACCACATGAGTATTGCTACTGCTGCTTTGACTTTGGACCTCTTCAGTATTAATCCTATCAGCACTAACGTTGGAAGAAGTGGTATTGTTAACGCTATTTTTTAGATTGTCTGCAGGGGAATTATTGTTGTTGAAAACAAAGTATGCTCCTGCGATAACGACAATTGCGAGTAAAACAACCAAAATGATAATTATATTATTGTATTTCATGAAATCACATTCAGTATAAATGTTTGTGTTATAATAGATGTCATAATAATCATGCTTAACTATCAACTACCAAAATAAGCAATCGAGTAATTAAGAATTTAAGCACAAAAAAGAAAGAGGGTTAAGAAAATAATCTTAACCGATTTAATTTTTATATTGTTTGATTAATACACCTGCACCAGCAAAAATTACTATTAACAATAAAATCCAAAGGTAATTAAAACTACTGCCATTTGATTGGTTATCAATTGTTTTAGCAACACTACTATTATTTTGAGTTTTATTTGAAGAATTGGCATAATTAGTATTTTCTACATCAGAAATTACACCGAACAAGTTATTACTATTCCCATCAACATTATACCTATTATTAACCGGAGCATTATATGAATCAATTAGTGCATTTGATGAATCTTTTGGTGAATCAATCAATCCTTCATCCGCTTCATTTGATAAATCACCACCAGCACCATAGCGATCTTTAGCTACAACGGTTAATATATCTGATGCGAATTGACCAAATAAATTAGCGGTTATTGTATACTGTACTTCTTTTTGAGGTGATACTAATATTGTTACATTGGCTTTACCCTCTGTTCTATTAGAAAATTCAATATCTGAAACTGGGATGAATGAAATATAATTAGTAACCATTTCACCAGAGTATGCAACCATTTCACCAGTGTATAGTCTTACATTATTGTTATAGAATCCTGCTGTTGCACATAATTGTGAGTTTACTATATTAGTATTTTCAGATAATTTTAAAACAAATCTTAAAGGATTACTATCAGTATGATGAATATTTGACCATGGCCACATTTTCCATTCAACTAATTGGTCATTATCGGAAGAAGGATTTTTTCCTCCCCACCAATTATTTTTTATGGAATCATATTTACCACTATTATATACAGTATCTCCTTCTTTTGCAGAATTAGAGACGAAAATATCATTAGCTAAAATTAAATGAGAACTACTTGAATCTAAATAGATTGCACCGCCCTTATTACCACAATGATTATTTACAAAAACACATTGTGAAAAAGTAATCCAATTTTCTTTATTTATATAAATTGCTCCACCATTATCATTAGACTTAACTGTATTGTTAATGAAAACACCATATTTCACATCAATAGTGAACTTGTTTGTATATATTGCTCCACCATCATTATTCCCAGCAGTATTACCAATGAAAAATGAATATGAACTAATCCAGGTTATGGTATCTGCATAAATCGCACCACCATAATCAGCTGCATAATTATTTAAAAAAGAACTATTATCAATTTTAACATCACCTTTACTTCTTATTGCACCGCCGTAACATCTAGCGATTTTAGCACCTGATGCTTTATTATCCTTAAAAGTACAACCTTTAAGATTAACATCTCTGTTAGCATAAATTGCACCACCATCCTCTATTGCATGATTATTTATGAAATAACAATTTTCAAATGTTCTTTCAGTGAAATCACCACGATGATATTTAAATGATTCTGGACTGGTCTTACGATTGATATATATTGCTCCTCCATCTCCATCTTTTGCATCATTGTTTTCAAAGTATGAATTTTTAATATTTGATGGACTACTAGGACTATCACTATAATAAAGTATGGATTGTGTGTATATGGCTCCACCATGATTTTTCGCCCAATTGTCTTTAAAGTAACAGGAATTCAAGCTCAAATCAGTATCGGAGCATATTGCACCACCATTATACTTTAAAATCCCTCCATCGACATAATTTCCAGTGAAATTACACTCATTAAAATTCACTCCAATATATAAAAAAGTATCAACACTATATCCAGAAAGTTTCCCTGGAGCTGAAACATATATTGCTCCGCCGTCACCACTTTTAGCAGAATTGCTTTTAAAAGTAGATTTAGTTACTAGAATTATATTGCCTCTGTATTCACCCTCATGATAAGAAATGGTTTTTCCACTTATATATATTGCTCCACCGTTACCATTTTTAGCGGTGTTGGCTTCAAAGTGAGAATTATCGATGGAATAAATATGTCTGGCAGATATTGCTCCTCCACGATTCTCTGCCCAATTATTTTTGAATGAAGAACGGGTTATGGTGCCCACATAACCATTGGTGCATATTGCTCCTCCTTCACGTCTTTGAATACCTCCTTTCGCATAATTTTCATCGAAATTGCTATTCTTGACTTCAATTTTTGATCTTTCTGAATCTATTTGTATAGCACCACCATCTCCTTTATCTGCATGATTTTTTGTAAAATTAGAATTTTCAATGCATATATATTTAAGTTTACTTTCCCTTCAGAAAGCATCCAATATTTCAAAATCACACTTTAAATATATTGCTCCACCTTCCTGTGCCTGGTTGGTTACGAAGTTAGAATTTATTACATATATTGGCAACTCACGGAAGAAAGATATATGCATTTTTCCTTCATCTTTATATATTGCTCCACCTTTATCGTCGGCAATATTGTTTATGAATGTACAATTTATAATGCGTAACTCACCATCATTGTTTATGGATATCGCTCCTCCATTTTTCGCTTTATTATTTTCAAAAGTACAATTAATAAATTCAACTATATCACCATTAATAACAGTAACGGCACCACCTTTACCATCTTTATTGTCACCATTGATGAATCTTACATTTTTTATTGTGATTGAATTCCAGTTTTCCTTTAAGTCCACATCAAATGCATTAAATTTATTATTACAGTCAATTGTATGTCCATTTCCATTAATAGTAAAATATTTAAACCCATTCCCAAAATACCAGTCACCTCTAGAATGCAAGGTTTCAAAGTTGGAACCCGCTACTATTTTACAGTATTTCCTTTGCTTGCAGTATAATCTCTAGTTAAATTCAACTCATATTTGGCAGAGTCTATTTCGTTTTGAAGTTCATCAAAAGTACCTGCCGAAATATCTTTATTAACTGCAAAATTACTTACAGCTTCTCCTTTAACATCACTAATGTTAGTATCTTGGGATGCTGAAACACATGATACACCAATTAATGAAATTGAAATTAAAATCAGTACAAAAAGTATTTTTTTCATTTTAATAACCTAATCCTATTTTTTTTGAATTTATGTATATTCCACCCAAAAAATGTAAGCAAGCACTTGTTTGCTTTTTTTTTAAATGAGAAAATCCTCAATTTTTTTTAGGTAAAAATAACCTTACTATTTCATGGTCATGTTTTAATATGTATTTAAATATATCTGAATTTTTGAACATGTTAACAAATTATATATTTTTAAATGGTGGAAAATTCTGTAATGATGACTAAGTTTATATACTAAGAATTAAAATACATTTAATAACCAAAAGTAAGTTTAATAAATTTTTCTAATCGAGGTGATTTTTTTGGCATTTAAAGATTATTTTAAATTTAACAAAGATAAAACAACATTCATTTTTGTAGGTGGAAAAGGAGGTGTTGGAAAAACTTCTATATCATCTGCTACTGCTTTGTGGTTAGCGGAACAAGGTAAAAAAACATTAATTGTATCAACTGACCCTGCTCATTCACTTTCAGATTCTTTGGAAGTTCCAATTGGACACTATCCTAGAGAAATTAAATCTAATTTATATGCTGTTGAAATAGATCCTGATGAAGCAATGGCTGAAAAGCAAACTGCTTTGGAAGCTCAAAAAGACACTGCTTCTGGAGATATGCTCGGAGGACTTGATTTCTTAACTGACCAAATGGATTTGGCATCATCTTCTCCAGGAGCCGATGAAATTGCAGCATTTGAAGTATTTTTATCTGTTATGACTTCAAATGAATATGATGTTGTTGTATTTGATACTGCACCAACTGGACATACATTAAGATTATTGTCCTTCCCTGAAGTAATGGACTCCTGGGTAGGAAAAGCAATGATGGCAAAAGCTAAATTGGGTTCTGTTGCAAATTCATTAAAAAATATAATGCCGTTTATGGACGCTGTTGATGATCCGCAAACTGCTGAAGATTTAAAAAGAACCAAAGAACAAATTGATGAAGCTAAAAAAGTATTGGCTGATTCTGATAGAACAACCTTTAAAATGGTTGTAATTCCTGAAGAAATGTCAATTTATGAATCTGAAAGAGCTCTTGAAGCACTGGGCAAACATGATATCACTGTGGACAGCGTTATTGTAAATCAGGTAATGCCTGATATATGTGATTGCGAGTTCTGTCATTCAAGACATAAATTACAGCAAAAGCGTTTAGCTTTAATCGACCAAAAATTCCCAAATCAGCACGTTGCTGAAGTACCTTTATTTAAGGATGAAGTTAAAGGTCAGGAAAAATTATTAAAATTAGCTCACATCTTATATGATGATGAGGACAATGATGAAGTTACTCAGGAAGCTATTCAGCTTTAAAAAATTAAAATAAGTTAAAATAAAATATATTTTAACTTTTATTTCTTATTTTCTTCAAAAAACCATCCAAGACACATACTGATAATGAATAATGCCAGTATTAGCAATCCGTCTGCAGTTGACCCTTTGCTTGTAAAATCCATATAGACGGAATTTATAAAGTATATTATAAAGAGAATTATTCCTACTATGCAGAATATAATTGATAATGTGCGGTTTTCATATTTTCCTCTGTAGTTGACCAAAAGGGTCATGGCAATGTATATTACGGCTAAAGCCAGCAAGAAAAGATATACAAATAAATATTTCGGCACTGCATATATGCAGAAAACTAATATTGCCATTAATATTGCTATAAATATTATTTCTATTTTATTCATCATATCACCTGCATTAGCTAATAAAGTAATTTACTAAATTAACACATATTATAATTCCTATCAGTGTTGTTATTGCACCGTTAAAGCGCATACCTAAACTCATCAGGATAATATTGTATAAAAGGCATATAATAAATATGACATCTAGAATCTGAATTA
>NZ_JAZRJY010000108.1:0-12705 GCF_045646045.1 Methanobrevibacter sp.
AATGGCTAATAAAAGATTTAAAAGACAAGAATATGCTCGTTATAAAAAACTTGGAATAAAATGGAGACGCCCTAGAGGTAAAACAAGTAAAATGAGAAGATATGAAGCAGGAAAACCAGACATGCCTGCTATTGGATACAGAACCCCTAGAGCTATTAGGAATTTACATCCTTCTGGTTATAATGATGTTCTTGTTCACAATATGAAAGAATTAGAAGCTTTAAACCCAGAAACTGATGCTGCAAGAATCAGTGCTTCTATTGGTAAAAGGAAAAAACTTTTGATGTTAGATAAAGCATCTGAGTTAGGAATTAAAGTTTTAAATAAAAATATTTAAATTATGAAATTATGTTTATAGGTTAAATCAATTCAGGGGCTTTTATAGAATTGGTCTAACTATTAAAGATAAATTAAAAGGGGTTTAGATTATTTATCTAAATTTATCAGCTATGCTGAATTATGGAGGATTATATATATGAATCTTACAACTCAAAAAAGATTAGCTGCAAGTATCCTTAAGGTAGGGCTTAATCGTGTATGGATGGATCCTGAAAGGATGGAAGAAGTTTCCATGGCGATTACTAGAGACGGAGTAAAGCAGTTAATTAATGATGGAGCTATTAAAGCAAAACCTCAAAAAGGTATTAGTAGCTATAGATCTAAAAAAATCGCAGAACAAAAACAAAAAGGAAAAAGAAAAGGTGCAGGTAGTAGAAAAGGGGCTAAAAAAGCTCGTACTCCTAAGAAAAAACAATGGATGACTACAATCAGAGCTTTAAGAAAAGACCTTAAAGAAATGCGTGAAGATGAAATTATTGATGCTACCACCTACCGTAAATTATACAAAATGGCAAAAGGTGGAGCTTTCAGAAGTAAATCTTACATGAGAAACTACGCACGTGACCATGATTTAATTAAAGGAGATGAGTAAACATGGCACATGGATCAAATTATAAAGTAGCATTTAGAAGAAGAAGAGAAGGAAAAACCGATTACGGTGCTAGAATTAAATTAATCGATTATGAAAAATCTCGTTTAGTTGTTAGAATTTCTAACAATCAAGCTACTGTACAAATTGTCGATTACTCTCCTGAAGGAGATATTACTCGCACATCCGCTGTAGGTAAACAATTAGCTGATTACGGATACTTAGGAAACACCGGTAACATTACTGGAGTTTATTTAACAGGTTATCTTTGTGGTAAAAGAGCTTTAGCTGCAGGAATTGATTATGCAATTTTAGATATCGGTTTAAGATCTCCTATTAAAGGTTCTAAAGTATTTGCAGCTCTTAAAGGTGCTGTAGATGCAGGTTTAGAAGTTCCTCACGGTGACTTCATTTTCCCTGAAGATGAACGTATCAGAGGAGAACACATTGCAAATTATGCTGAATCTTTAGACGACGATGAAAAAGCTAAAAAATTCTCAAAGTATTTAGAAAGAGGTTTAGAACCTGCAGATTTACCTGCAAACTTTGATGAAACTATTGAGAAAATTGACGAGGCAGAGGAATAACTATGAGTTTTAATATTGATGAATGGGAACCTAAAACTAAAATGGGTGAATTAGTTAAAAATGGAACCATTACTGATATCGACGAAATTTTTGAAAAAGGTCTTCCAATTATGGAATTGGAAATAGTTGATGCCTTAATTCCAGATTTAGAAGAAGAAGTAATGGATGTTAACTTAGTTCAAAGGATGCATAAATCTGGTAGAAAAGTTAATTTCAGAGTAATTGTTGCTGTAGGTAACAAAGATGGTTATGTTGGATTAGGTCAAGGTAAAGCTAAAGAGGTTGGACCTGCAATCAGAAAAGCAGTCGATAATGCTAAATACAATATTATTAAAGTAAGAAGAGGCTGTGGAGATTGGGGTTGTGTTTGTGGAAGAGAACACACCGTACCTTTCAAAGTACAAGGTAAAACCAGTAGTGTAAGTGTAAACTTAATGCCTGCACCTGCAGGAGTAGGTTTAGTAATTGGTGATGTAGGTAAAACCATTTTAAAACTTGCTGGTATTCACGATGTATGGTCCCAATCATTTGGTCAAACACAAACTACTGTTAACTTTGCAAATGCAGTATTTGATGCTTTAAAAACCTTAAGTGAAGTAAAAGCAACTCAAGAAGACCTCAAGAAAATGGGAGTTAACTATTAATTGGTGATGATTATGTTTTTAGTTATTAGAGTTAGAGGAACTACTGGTGTCATTCAAAATATTGCTGACACTTTACACATGTTAAGACTTAACAGAATCAACCACGCAGTATTAGTTGAAGAAAATCCTAGTTTTGAAGGTATGCTTCAAAAGTCTAAGGATTACATTACCTGGGGTGAAATCGATGCTGAACTTTTAGCTCAAATTATTGCTAAAAGAGGTAGAATCGAAGGTAATAACAAAGTTACTGATGAATTTGTAGCTGAAAATTCTGATTATAAAGATATTGCTGAATTATCTGAAGCTGTAATCAATTCAGAAGTTAAATTAGCTGATGTGGGAATTAAACCTGTATTCCGTTTACACCCTCCTAGAAAAGGATATGAAGATATCCGTTTATCCATTAACGAAGGTGGATCTTTAGGTTACAGGGGCGAAGAAATTAAAGATCTTGCAAAAAGAATGCTTTAAATTAGGTGTTTATTATGATTAGAACAAAACGTAAAATTAACAAACTTAGAGGTTCCAGATCCAACGGAGGAGGCTGTACTAAAAAACGTAGAGGTGCAGGTAACAAAGGTGGAAAAGGTAAAGCTGGAGCTGGAAAACAACACTGGACCTGGACTGTAATCCATGAACCAGATTATTTTGGTAAACACGGCTTCAAAAGACCTCAAAAAATGATTAAAAAAGTTAATTCAGTTAACTTAAGTTACTTGGAAGAAAAAGCTGATGATTTAATTGCTAGCGGTAAAGCATCTATGGAAGGAGATGCAATTGTTATTGATGTAACCGAATTAGGTTATGACAAAGTTTTAGCTAAAGGTAAAATCTCTAAAACTTTCAAAATTTCCGCTCCAAAATTCTCAGCATCTGCTGTAGAGAAAATTGAAGAAGTAGGAGGAGAAGCTATAGAATTATAGTTTTCTCTTTTAATATTTTTACTAGAGGAATAAAATGTCATCTCTCGAAGTTTTAGAGCCAATATTTAAGTTTTTACCTGAAGTAAAATCTCCTGTTCACAATGAAGATTTTAATGAAAAACTTAAATGGACTGCTCTTATTTTGGTATTATATTACTTTTTAACTCAAATACCATTATATGGATTGAGTTCTGCTGCTGTTGACCAATTCGCTGCTTTAAGGGCAGTTATGGCTGGAAGTTTTGGTTCAATTCTTACTTTAGGAATTGGTCCTATTGTTACTGCATCTATTGTATTGCAATTGTTAGTAGGTTCAAATCTTTTGGATTTGGATTTGTCATCACATAAAGATAAGTCTCACTTTCAAGCTACCCAAAAGCTTCTTTCTATTTTGTTTACAATGTTTGAAGCTGGTGTTTTAGTATTAACTGGTAACTTAGTACCAATCGATAATTCTTATCTTGGTGTATTATTCCTTCAACTTGTAATTGGTGCAATTTTAGTGATTTATTTAGATGAAGTTGTTTCTAAATGGGGATTCGGTAGTGGTATTGGTTTGTTCATTGCTGCTGGTGTATGTCAAGCTATTCTTGTAGGAACATTTAATTTCTTGCCTAATAGTCATGGTGTCTTAACCGGTGCAATTCCTGGATTTATCCAATCTATTACTATGGGTTCTGCTAATTTCTCATTACTCATACCATTATTCGCAACACTTTGTGTATTTGCAGTTGTTGTTTATGGTGAATCAATTCGTATTGAAATTCCAATTTCCCACGGTTCAGTTAGAGGACATGGAAGAATTAGAGGATCTGTTGGTAAATATCCATTGAAATTTGTTTATGCAAGTAACATGCCGGTTATTTTAACCAGTGCATTACTCGTTAACGTTTCACTTTTAGCAAACGTCTTCCAGAAAATTGGGTTCCCTATTTTAGGTACTGTTGAAAATGGTAAGGCTGTAAGTGGTGTTGCTTGGTTATTATCCACTCCTAATAAAATATATATGTTTGCTACAGAACCGTTGCACGTTCTTGTTTATGCAATATTTTTCTTAGCATGTTGTGTTTTATTCTCATACTTGTGGGTTGAAATTAGTGGATTGAATGCTAAGAAAATTTCAGAACAACTTTACAATTCAGGTATTCAAATACCTGGTTTTAGAAGTAGTAAACGTCAATTATATAAAATTTTAAAGAAATATATTCCTGCACTCACTATTTTAAGTGGTTTATATGTAGGTATTATTGCATTCTTTGCAGATTTAACTGGTGCTTTAGGTGGAGGTACTGGTGTATTGCTTACTGTAGGTATTATACATAAGCTTTATGAGGAAATGGCAGAAGAACAATTAATGTCATCAAATCCACTACTCAGGAAATTTTTAGGAGGAGATTAATCTTCTCCATATACAACTTTTAATATGAGGGATTAAATTGAAATTAGTAGTATTAACAGGAATTCCAGGTTCAGGAAGTACCACCGTACTTAACAAAGCTCTTGAAGAAGTTGATTATCTACATTTAAACTACGGAGACATAATGACTGAACTTGCAATTGAGGAAAAACTTGTGGAAGATAGAGATTCTTTAAGAAAATTACCTGCTGAAACTCAAAAAGAGATTCAAGCTAAAGCTGCTAAAAGAATCAAAGAAAAATCTGAAGAAAGTAATGTTATAGTAGATACTCATTGTACTATTAACACTCCTGCAGGATTTTTACCAGGTCTTCCTATATGGGTTTTAGAACAATTACAACCAGATTTATTCATTATGGTTGAAGCAAATCCGGATGAGATTATCTACAGAAGAATGAATGATGACACACGTTCTCGTGATGTTGAAAAAGCTAGCGATATTCAATTACACCAAGAAATGAATAGGGCTGCTTCTATGGCTTATGCAACATTAACCGGAGCTACAGTCAAAATCATTGCAAATCATGATAATCATTTACCTAAAACAATTTCTAAAATGGTGGATGTTTTAAAATAATAGGGTGAGTTAGATGGCTGATATTTTCAGTATGTTTAGTGGTGGAATATTGGATGTATTGAATACATTATTTAATCCGTTACTTGCAATGGATCCAAATCCACAAAATCCTGCATTAACTGTATTGGTTATTGCATTTATTGTTTCATTAATTACAACTATTGCTAATAAGTATTTAGTTGATCAGGATAAAGTTAATGAAAACCAGAAGAAGTCTAGAGAACTTTCTTCTAAAATGAGAGAAGCTCAAAAGAAAGGGGATGGAAAAGAACTTGCTAAACTTCAAGCTGAGCAAACAGAAATGCTTAAAAATCAAAATGAAGTTATGATGGAATCATTTAAACCAATGCTTGTTACATTTGTTCCAATTATTTTAATTTTCTTCTGGATGAGAACTTCTGTTATCAGTAATTTGGTTTTAATTTTACCAGCTCCTGCTTATTGGCTTACTTTAACTCCATTCTGGCATTTCATCGGTCAATTTTTATATGGAGGAAAAGCTACTATCCCTTATGGAATTGGTTGGTTGTTATGGTATATGATTTGTACCTTTGGTATGAGTCAAATATTAAGAAAATTCTTAGGATTCAAACAAGGGTTCTAATTTAACCCTTGAATCTTATATATTTATTAATGATGAAATACATACTAATAGTATTCTATATTGAATACGCTATTACACAATTATTAAATTTTTTATTAAATTAATCAAGGTGATTAAATGCCTGCAAATAGGTTTAGATCAAGATCATATAAAAGAATGAGAAAAAACACTCCTGGTGGAGATAATGTTTTAAGATACAAAAAGAAAAAACCATCTAAGCATGTTTGTGCTGAGTGTGGTGCAGTCTTACATGGAGTTCCTCGTGGACGTCCATACGAAATTGGTAAACTTTCAAAAACTAGCAAAAGACCTAGCCGTCCTTACGGTGGGTACTTATGTTCAAAATGTATGCGTAAACATTTTAAAGAAGAGGCTAGAAAATAATGATTATTACTCTAGGTGGATTAGCTGGTACCGGAACATCAACCACAGCAGAATTGCTCAGTGAAAAATTAGGCATTGATTATATTTCTGCAGGGTCTGTTTTTAGAGATATGGCTCGTGAACGTGGTATGTCTGTTCTTGAATTTAGCGAATTTGCTGAAGGTAATGATGATATTGATAAAGAAATTGATAAAAGACAAGCTGAACTGGCTAAATCTGCGGATAATTTAATAGTTGAAGGCAGGTTATCTGCTTATTTTGTTGAAGCTGATTTAAAACTTTGGTTAGTGACTCCTTTTGATATTCGTTCTAAAAGAATAGCTGATAGGGAATCAAAATCTGTAGAAATAGCATCCGAGGAAATTATTACTCGTGAAAAAAGTGAAGCTTTAAGATATATGGATATTCATAATATTGACATTTCAAATATGGATATTTATGATTTAATTATTAATACTGGTACATTCAATCCTGAAAAAGTATCAGAAATCATTTTAACAACATTAAAGGTGATATAATGGCATCAATTGAAGTAGGAAGAGTATGTGTTAAAACTGCTGGAAGAGAAGCTGGTGAAAAATGTGCAATCGTTGAAATCATCGATGAAAACTTTGTTGAAGTTATCGGTGAAGCTGTTAAAAACAGAAGATGTAATATTGCTCACTTAGAACCAACTGAAGAAACTATCGATGTTTCTGGCGACGCTGACTCTATCAAAGCAGCTTTAGCTGATTTATAAGATGAATAATTAAATTTATTCATTATTTTTACTATTTTTTATACTATTTTTTTATATAGGATTATTTATGAAAACTAATTTAATTACAAAATCTAAAGCAATTACAAACCCCGAATATGGGTGTAAGCCTGAAGAAAGGGAAATTACTGATTATATTTCTAAAGGTGTTATTAATTTAGATAAACCTTCAGGACCAACATCTCATGAAGTTGATTCTTGGGTAAAACGAATTTTAAAACTGGATAAGACTGGTCATGGAGGAACACTTGATCCTAAAGTTACTGGTGTTTTGCCTGTCGGTTTGGCTGATGCAACCCGTGCTATACAGTTGTTGTTAACTGCTCCTAAGGAATATGTTTGTTTGCTTACTTTTCACTCAGATGTGGATGAAAGTGAAATCCGTCGTGTTTTTGAGGAGTTTACAGGTAAAATCTTTCAACTGCCTCCGGTTAAGTCTGCAGTTAAACGTGAATTAAGAACCCGTAACGTTTATTATTCAACTATTTATGAAATCAAAGGCCGTGATGTGTTATTCAGAATTGGATGTGAAGCAGGAACCTATGTCAGAACATATTGTCACAATATCGGTGAAGCTTTGGGTGTCGGTGCACATATGGCAGAACTTAGAAGAACACAGGTCGGATCTTTTCGTGAACGTGAAAATCTTGTAACATTGCAGGATGTAACTGATGCATATCATTTCTATATTGAAGACGGTGATGAATCATATTTGCGTGAAGCAATAATGCCTATGGAGAGAGCAGCGGATTATTTGCCTAAAGTTATAATTAAGGATTCTGCAGTTGATGCAATCTGTCATGGAGCAGATCTTGCAAGCGGTGGAGTAGCTTATTTATCTGATGATATTAGAAAAGGAGATATTGTGGCTATTGAAACCTTAAAAGGTGAACTTGTAGGTGCTGGAAATTCTTTATTCTTTGCCGATGAGATTTTAGCTGCTGAAGGTGGTTTTGTAGTCAATACATCTAAAGTATTCATGAAACCCGATGTGTATCCAAGATTATGGAAATAACTATTTTTTCGAATCAATTTTGATTTTTCCTGATTATTATTTCAACATTACTTTAATTTTTTTTTGACTGTGGTTTTACTGTAGTCTTGAATTGTATCACATTTATGTTCAATTTTGTTCATTAAATCAAAGTTTCACAAAGACCACCATACTTTAATCTGAGGTTAAAAAACTATTTAAAGAAAGAATAATAAACAAAAATATATTATTTTTAAAAAATAAGATATATATAGCAATTAATAAATTAGGAGGATTTTTTTATTTCTAAAACTAATCCTGATACTGAAAGATTTAAACTGGATAGCCATAGGAAAAATCCCGACGGGGGAACTGATGAGAGTTCACAATGGAAAGTGTATAAATTACATTTTATTGCATTGATTATACTTATTATTTCACTATCCATTGGAGTTATAGATATTAAAATAACAGACAACGTTAGTTTCCTATTACTGCCTATAACATATTCCATTGTTATCGGAATGGCTGTCTATTTGTCAAAACATTTTAAGTGGATTGGTGATGAAGAATCTAAAATTGCTGAAGAAATAATGGCTATACTTCTTGGTGTAATAATATCCAAACTTGCTATTTCGGGTGGAGAGTCTATCTATATGATTTTTAATGTAGGTCCTGCCCTGATTTTACAGTTATTTGGGGACATCTGTACTATTATAGCATTGCCTGTTGCTTTACTTTTAGGTTTTAGAAGAGAAGCTGTTGGAATGACAAGTTCTATTTGTCGTGACCCCAGTGTAGCAATTATTATTGACAAATATGGAGTTTCATCTCCAGAGTCACGTGGAGTTTTATTTATTTATATCGTAGGAACCATCATCGGTGCTTTATATATGAGTTTATTTGCAAGCTTGTGCGTTTCACTCCTGCCATTGCATCCATATGCATATGCAATGGCATCAGGTGTAGGAAGTGCAAGCATGAACGCTGCAGGATTAGTTCCATTAGTAAATTTATACCCTTCCATGGCTACTCAGTTAGAAGCTTTTGCAGGATGCAGTAATGTTCTTTCAACCTCTTTTGGCATGTACATGTTCATATTTATTTCATTGCCCCTTACAGAAAAATTATATTCATGGTTAGCTCCGATTTTATGCAAAGGCCATTCCGTTGAGTTTGATGGCATCATTCAGGATGAAGACGATGGGAATAATCCATTTGGATTGAAAATGGATAACTTTCCTAAAATTTTAGCCGTATTTTTAGTATTTTCAGTAATTGCTGCTATTGGAAATGCTTTTGGTAATCATGCTACATTTATGGATTCATTAATTGGAATGCTTGTTATTGTAGGCATTGCATTCATGGGTCTGTGTATTGGAGAAATTATTCCGGTTAATATTCCATCAATCGTCTTAATATGTTTAATTGGTATGTTTCTTGCAATTCCTGGAGTTCCAACAGCGGATTTTGTGGCTCATTACGCTTCTCAAGTTGATTTAACTACAATTTGTGTAGCATCTTTAGCTTATGTCGGTATAGCAATGGGTAGAGACTGGGGAGAATTTAAAAAGATTGGTTGGAGAGGAATTCTTATTACTTTAGTTGTGATTACTGGAACTTACCTGGGTTCTGCAATAATTGCAAACGTGATTTTAGTCTTATCAGGATCAATCTAAATGATTCATTTCCATTTTTAATATTAAAGAAAATTATTGTCTATACTATTAAGTGGATGCCAATATGAAACTACTCTAAAAGTTATATGATATTGAAATATTCACTTATTTTTTTAATCATTTATATTATTAGAAATTTTTTTTAATAATTATTTAAATAAATATTATTATGGGAGGATATTATGAAAAGATTTAAAATTTTATTCATATTGCTTTTTTTATTTATTTCTGTTAGTGCAGTTTATGCTGATGGAAACTTCACATCTCTTCAAACAGAAATCAATGATGCAGGCAATACTATTGAAATAACTCAGAATTATATTTATGATAATTCTACTGATTATCAATTAAGTGAAGGAATAATAATTAATAAAACGGGTTTTACCATTAATGGTAATGGACATACTATTGATGCTAAAGGACAGGCAAGAATATTTAATGTTATTGGGGATATAAACATTAACAATCTTACTTTAATAAATGGGTTTTCAAAAGATGCTGGTGGGGCTATTTTTACTAATAATATGATAAATTTTAATAATGTTACCTTTGAAAATAATTCCGCTAAAGATGGTGGTGCAGTAAAAATTGAAATGATTGAAGCAATAAATTGTGTTTTTAATAATAATAGTGCCGAAAAAGGCGGAGCAATTTCTTTTTCTTTCCAATCTTTTATTGCTAATTCAGTATTTAAAAATTCATTTAATTTAACTTATTCGTTGATATATGGAAATGGTGACAATTCAGGGATTGGAATTATAAATTGTACATTTCTAAATTCAACTTCAAAATATGCTACAGCATTATATGCTAAAAAAAATACTGCAGTTATAAATTCCACATTTGCAAACCTCCATTCAACTGAAAGTGCTGGTGCAATTTTTCTTAAATATGTAACATATTCACAAATTATTAACTCTACATTTATAAATGTCACGGCTATAAATAATGCAGGATCAATATTTATTGATGTTTCTGGAGATATGCCAATAGAGGGCAGTACATTAATCTCAAATACAACATTCATTAATTCTTCTGCTAATTTTGGCGGAGCTTTACTTTATTTGGGTAGTATTTTAACAATAAAAGATTCAAAATTTATTAATAATACTGCTACTCTAGATGGGGGAGCAATATATGCATCAAATGTCATGGCAAATATTTATAATATTTCCATTATATCAAATAAACTAATTAATGAAGAAAATAATGGTGGGGGAATGTTTTTTGATAAGAGTGATTTGAATATAACAGATTCAAACTTCATTAACAATACAAAAAATGCTATTTATGCCTATGACTGTAATTTAATTGTTAACAATAGTACTTTTAAGAATAATGGTGAAGCAATTCATGGTGTTTTTCTTAATTATAAAATTGGTGAAATAAAGTTGAACAATGATACTCTATTTTTAAGTGAAACGGACTTTTTTAATAAGGTAAGTAAAAATCCAATAAATTTAATTCTGATTAATAATACCATAAATGTAACAGATTTGCCTAAAAGGTTTGATTCACGAGAATGGGGATGGATAAGCCCAGTTAAAGATCAAATATTGGATGGCAGTTGCTGGACTTTTGGAACAATTGCCGCTCTTGAATCAGCATTGCTCAAATCAACAGGAATTGAATACGATTTTTCAGAAAATAATATAAAAGATACAATGTTGCGTTATTCAAAATATGGTGTCTTGTATGTATTAGGTTCAGGATATATTTCACATGCAACTCAAAATATCCTTAGTTGGCTAGATCCTGTTTTTGAAAAAAATGATGCCTATGATGTAATGTCAAAGGTTTCACCAATATTTTTCACTGGGGATAATATTCATATTCAGGATGCAATTTTTGTTGGGCCTAGAAAAAATTTAACTGATAATGATGAAATTAAAAAAGCCATAATGAATTATGGCTCACTGGCAATAGAATATTATGCAGCAACTGAAGCACCTGACTACAATAACAAGACTCATGCACAATATCAAAATTTATCTAATGATAGGGAACATGTTGTTTCTGTTGTTGGGTGGGATGATAACTATCCTAAAGAAAATTTCTTAACCACTCCTCCTGGAGACGGTGCATGGATATTAAAAGATAATTTCGGTTTAGAAAATGGGGATCGAGGATTTATCTATTTGTCTTATTATGACATAAGCTTTTTAAATTCAAGTTATGCAGTAGGTTTTATTATTGAAAACACTGAAAACTATGTGAGAAATTATCAAACGGATTTAAGTGGAAACATGAGTTTTTTCGAGGATATGATTGGAAAGGACCTTGCTTATAAAATCACATATGAATCTCAGGACAATGAGTTAATAAGCGGAGTTGGAACCTACTTTAAATATGATGGTGAACCTTATACACTTTATATCTATGTAAATAATGAATTAAAACATGTGCAAAATGGAACGGGGCCATATTATGGTTTTCATACAATAAAATTAACAAATGAAATTCCAATTAGGCCGGGAGATAATTTTACAGTAGAAATAACTAAAAAATCCATTCCAATCTTTAAGGAGTCACGACAACATTATACTAAAAACACTATTTTCATGAAAACAGATGATGTGTGGAAGGATTTGGCACTGCAAAATAGTACTGTATCCTTGAAAGTTTACACTAAAGATTTAGCTGTTTATACTGAAGATTTGGTTAAAATTTATAAGAATGATTCCAAGTTTGAGGCTAATGTTGGTGCAGCTAATGAAAATGTGACATTTGAGATTAACGGTGCCAATTATACTCGTGTAAGCGATGAAAACGGGACTGCCAGAATAGCTATTAACTTAAATCCTGGAAACTACACAATTAAAACAACTTTCAACGGAACTTCAGTTGAAAACAGTATTGAAGTCTTGCCTACATTAATTGCTCAAAATCTTGTTAAATACTTCAGAAACGAATCACAGTTTTATATTGCACTGATTGATGGTATGGGCAATACTGTTCCTAATGTAAATATTACAATGAACATCAATGGGGTATTTTACAACAGAACAACCAATGAAAACGGAACAGCTAAATTAAATATTAACTTGAATCCTGGTGAATATATACTGACTGCTTCAGATCCGTTGACTGGATTGATGATGTCATATAATATCACAGTATTGCCTGTTTTAACGGCCGATAACATTAACATGACCTATAAAGATGGAACACAATTCATGGCAAAACTGGTCGATGGTCAGGGCAATCCGTTGGAAAATGCTGGTGTTACATT
>NZ_JAZRJY010000109.1:0-15759 GCF_045646045.1 Methanobrevibacter sp.
CCCTTGCAGCTTGTTTTTTAAGAAACAAAGATTCTGGCTCATAAAATCCATTACAATAATCTGAGAAAATTACAGTTGTGTTTTTCTTTGG
The DNA here is from genome assembly GCF_045646045.1 of Methanobrevibacter sp. Classification (GTDB taxonomy): domain Archaea; phylum Methanobacteriota; class Methanobacteria; order Methanobacteriales; family Methanobacteriaceae; genus Methanocatella. The sequence goes on from NZ_JAZRJY010000109.1 coordinate 92, forward strand.
TTCCTCAGCCGGAAGATTTGCAATAAAGGATTCTGCATCCCTTTTTAATAAACAAGGCTTTCCATTCTGGCCGCAAGATTTTCTTACCTGTTTACCATTTTCATCATAAAACCAATAATACCAAGCTTTAATCTTTTTACCGTTTTTTGTGATTGTTCGTTGAAATAGGTGTCGTACCATAACTATTCCTTTGTTTGTCTATGCACATAATTTTGATTTTTATTCACATTTTATGCACATTTATCAGCATTTTACACCTATAAACCATATTTAGTGTTGTTTTTAGATATAAAACCGATTAAATAACACTATATTTTATCATTTAATCGGCTGAATACTCAAAAGCAGACTCCATCTAGTGTAGTTTTAGGTTGTTCTATAATTATTTTAACCCTATTCATATCAATATTCAACATATTTATTGTTATATATTGTTAGTTTTATGCACACATTTATGCACACACAGCTTTTTTGGTGGTATTATTAATTATGAGTAGCAAAATATTCTATTTCTCTTTGTGATGGATGGCCGTGTTTCTTTGGTGCTTTTGTCAAAGGTTTTGGCTTTTTCATGCGAGAATATATCTTAATGAAGTTACGAACCGTACTCCAATTTACATTGTATGTTTTCGCAATTGAATTAATACTTTCTCCATTTTTATAAGCCGTAATTATTTCCTTTTCATATTTCCTTAGTTTTACATTATAAATCTTCTCTCCTTGTTTCCGGCCTACTCTCTTTCCTTTTGCTCTTGCTACAGCAAGGCCCTGTTTTGTTCTTTCTGAAATTAACTCTCTTTCTATTTGTGCTGATAGTCCAAAAGCAAACATAATAACTGATGTAATAATATCGCTGCTATTCTCAGGATTTAAGTCAAAATTTTTTTTGATTGCAACACATCTTATTTTCCGTTTTTTCATTTCTGAGATAATATCAAAAATCATTGTTATACTTCTTCCTAATCTTGAAAGTTCTGTAATTACCAAAACATCACCTTCTTGCATTTTATCCAGACATTCACCTAAGCAACGTTTATGAAAATCTACAGTACCACTTTTCTTTTCTTCGATCCAATTATCAATGTTAAATGTTTCTAAAATAGCTTTTTTCTGATTCTCTAAATTCTGTTCTTCTGTTGAAACTCTTACATAACCATAAAACATAGATTACCTCCGTATTATTCTAACTGTAATAGATGATTGAAAAATTGCAAGTTTTAGTATATTCGATTCTAAACGGACGGAAAAATGGGAGTAGATTTTGCACATCCAATTAATTCAATTTATTATCAACTTCCTACACAGTCTGATCCAAATACTTTATTTAAGTTCACCACATGGACTGATATTACATCTAGTTATGCAGGTGCTTTCTTCCGTGCAGCAGGTGGAGACGCTGCTGCTTTTGGAACACGTCAAAATCAATCTACGGCTGTTAATGGACTTTCAGCAACACAAGCTAGTCATACTCACACATTATGGATGGGATCATCTTCTAGTGGTTCTCAGGCAGTACCATATAGATATAATACTGTAAGTGGAACAGCCGATTGGGCTTATGAACAAGCACTGTCTTATGAACGGCCTGCTATATCGTTATCCGGTGATGTAGAAACAAGACCAACAAACTATGCAATAAAGATTTGGAAACGAACAGCATAATTTAAGGGAACGGATAGTATATCTAGTGGAAAACATGATAATTGTACTTTAGGAGAATATTTAAAAGATAGACTAGGCTCACATAATCACAATTTCAACTTAGGTTCATCAACTGTTAATTATTTTGAAGTTGGTTCTGCTTATGGTTCTTATTCCTTATTTCCAAGAGCAGGAGACGGTTATAGTGGTGCAATAACTATAGCGCATGAAGGTGAAGCCACAACTAGAGGTAAACGTAAAGGTGTCCTTTACCTTATAAAAGTATTATAAAACCTTTATTAAATATAGTATACCTTTTTCTTTTGTACGAGTAACTTTTCCCATTCTCGGAAATCCGTCTCCAACATCTATGTCAGCGATTTCTGTTACAACATAGGAAGTTGAGGATGTAGGATTGCTATTACCTGCTAAAACTGATGCTCCATTATTACCTGCAGAACCATTTTCCAATATATTTGTTTTGTGTCTATGATTTTGAACTTGGTCATCCTTAAATTCACCTAATGTAAATACATCGTGAGAATGACGAACATTACCTAATCCATCCGTTCCATTAGTTCCGATACCTACCAATGCTACTTCTCGGTAGTCTGGAAGATTAAAGTGTGTACTATCAGCATAACCATAACGTGACAAAAGTGTATTTGTTCCGTCATATTTCTGAGTATTAAATTTATTAAAAAGTTTTGCGTAAGTAGTTCTTAGAACAGACTGTCCGTTACATTCAAGCCAACCATAAGGGATTTCATTTGTTGCCTTTGCTCTAACTGTTCCAACTTCTTCATCTCCAACTTTTCCGTCCGCATAGATTGTATAATCATCACTACTCAGGACAACCGGATTTCCAACGACAACAAAACAACTATTTGTGCTGTTATATATAACTTCAATTGTTGTAAATGCCTGAATATATCTGTAAACACCAGAAGAAATATTATGAGCATAAATACTTTGAAGTGTTCCGCCTTTTGTAATTTTTACAGGATAACTAGTACCTTTATAAGAGAACGAAAGAGCCGATGTTGTGTTGCTTCCAGAAATATTTGCTGTAAACATAATCTTGAATGGCATACCATTTACCAAACTAGGATATTTACTATCATTAGCCCTGATTGTTGTGGTATTAGTTGTTATAATAATTGGATCAACATAAAGTTTATTTGCTGCATCTGTTTCATCTGTTGGATTTGCTGTTTTAACATGACCATTAGAATCTCGCATTGCAAGTCTACTAGCCATAGGATTAACAGATCCAAAATACTCCATAAACTCAATTTCATCAGAAGTAAAAGCACCTGTTGATGTTGTATCACCGGCAACAAAAGTTTGTTGTGGCATATAGAACATTCTTCCACCGTTAGCAGTTCCTTTTACGATAGAGAATATTTTTCCTTTCATTTTGTTTGGAGTATTATAATCAGTAACTCTAGTCCAGGTAGAAGATGTGTTATACTGATAAATACCATTCTGTTTTTTATTTGTCTGGCTCTTTACTAAGATATAATTACCACTTGAAAGATTTGAGATACCATCAATTGTCTGTGTTCCAGAAAGTGTTACATTTCCTGTTGTTGCAACCTGAATAGTTACTGTATCAACATTGTATTTTCCGGCCGGTGTTGTTGTTCCGGTTGAAAGAACCTTATTAATAAGAGTATCACGTTCTTTCTCAGAATTCTGCAGAGCTGTATATACAGCACCACTTGTTATATATTTTGTACTTCCACTAGTAACAGTTGTGTCACGACCATAGTTTTCTACAGAACCAAGACCTACATCACCTTTTGTAACTGTTACATCTTCTGAAAGAGCATGGCCATTTACAGTTGTAGTTTTATCAACCTTTAGACCAATTGAAGTATTTAAGGTTGATACGGCAGAATCTAAATCACTTTTATTTACAGCATCTTCATTAGCTGTTGCACTAGCCGTTTTTACATGGCCATTAGTATCTCTGTATGCTATTTTACTTGGAAGTTTATCAATAGAGGCAATGTGTTCAACAAAAGGAATTGTATCTGTTCCAAAAGCACTACCATTAGTAAAATTAACTTTTGGCATATAGAACATTTTACCTTTATTTACAGTACCATTATTTACACTAAATATTTTAGCTTTTAATTTATTTGGTGTATTAAATGCTGTAGGTCTACTCCAACTTCCACCAGATACAACCTGATAAACACCATTTTCTTTGGCATTAGTCTGATTTTTAACTAATACATAATCATTATTTGACAAACTCTTTCCATCAATTGTTTGTAAACCTGAAAGAGTTATATTTCCGGTTGTGGCTGCCATAATTGCTGTTGAATCAAAAGCAAATCTATCTACAGATAAAACACCGTTGGTATATTCAGTATTATCAAGAGTCTGTTCAAGGGCTGAAACTCTATCTGCAAGAGAAGATAATGAAGATGAAATTAAATCAGTTACTTTCTTTGTAACAATATGATTATCTGATGTTGCTGTATATCCATTTGTTGAAAGTTTTCCATTTGCATCAATAGAAATTGCATCATTTGCACCGACCTTTATTTTTGCTGTTCCATTACCGGCAGCATACAAGGTAATTGGTTCTGAAAGAGTATTGTTTTCATCAGCAATTGCTGATACTGAAAGTGATCCCTTAAAGTTATAAATACCGTAAGTATAATAAGCATCATACAATGTTTTTATTAATGCGATAACACTTGTTATAGTTGTAGCAAGTGTAGTTGTTGCCGTAATATTTGATACCGGAGTTGTAATATTTGCGCCTAAAGGTAGAACGTTACCGTTTACCTGTTTTGCACCAATACCAATATCAAGAGAATCTGTATTAATTACGTTGTCCTTATGTGTTCCATCTTCATTATGCTGAACACGGAATCTTTCATTTACGTCTGAGATATAACCGATATTATAAGTAATTGTTTTTTCTGTAGTCCAATCACTATTTTCTTCACCGGCAATATCAGCAGTTATATTTTTAATATCTGATGCTGAAATTGTTGAATTATTAGCACGAATAACAACTTCTGCAAGTTTTACCCATCCGGCATCTACTTCTGGCGCAACACTAGCACCTTCTACACCCTTTTTAATTCTGTAAACAGGGCGCATAAGTTTCTTTGTATCTACATACTGATATGTCTGAATATTTGTATCAGGATCGTTGAAAGCTCGCTGCTGATTATCGTATGTTTCCCATTGGCCCTGAACTTCGATAATATCAATACGGCCATTAGAACTTTCCTCAAAACCATACTCCATTGCTGCTTCTTCTGTTCTACCAAAAGGAATACCGGTTGATTTACATACACCATAAATAGGTTCTACTTTTACGTTCATTCCTACATCTGGAAGCACTTTACCGTTTATTACAAAATCCTGATTAGATTCAAGAATCATCTGTGTAGACTTAGCTACATTTTCTGCAATTTTTTCAAAAGCAAATTCAAAGTCATTAGCCTTTACAATTTCGTTATCTAAAACATGAGCAGTAGTAAAAGTTGAATCCTGTACTGACATTTTATACCTCCGGTAAATAAAAAAAGCCGGAACCCCTTATTAAAAGAGTTCCGGCTGTAGATTTCTCAACATACCAATATTTGTTTTATTATATCATACTTTATTTTTTATTTGCAAGTTTATTTCTTACGTTACTCTAAATAATCACGAACAATAATATCAAGATAAGCTCTTACACCCTGAGATCGTAAGTAATCAAGTAAATCATCATAAATATCATTTGCAAACCCAACCGGTACACCAGATAAAAATGATTTATCATAATAACCATAATGACTGTATCTAGGCTGTGGTGGAGTCAGTTTTATTTCTATAGTTAATTCTGTGGTTTCTGCACTAGTTGTAAGAGTTAATATCTTTGAAGTCAAAGATTCAGCACTGAATATATTAGAATCAAAATGCTCTTTCCATGTGCTAGTACCAAAATCAAAATACTTACCATTGTTATCTTTTACCAAAACTGAAAGTTTACCGGTAAAAGAAAATGATAAATTATAGATTGTTGAATGAGATACATTAATTGTTTTACTGATCATAGCTAAAGAATCTGAAATATCAACAGAGTCAGAACTCATGGTACAATCTTTCAAATCCCAATCACTAGGTAAAACACTAGTTCCATTACCTGATAAAGTAGGACTATTTATTGTTGCAGTTATAACACTTGTCTGAGTATTAGGATCATCGTCACCGGCAGCAAGTCCAAAAGCATTTTCTGCAGTATTACCATCAAAATGTGCTATTACAGTAAAACTACTATATGGTTGCTTTGCAAAGAGTCTAAAGTAGTCTATATAAGTTAACGTGTCTACATAAATAAACGAAACTGTAATTTTTGTTGCATTACTATTCGTGATAAAAAACAGTGTACAATTATCCCAATCTTCTGTTGTAAAACTATTATTTACAGCACTATTTTTCCATGTCTTTGTCTTATAATCCCAATATTTATTGTGATTATCTTTAATCTGAACGTTTACATTTCCTTTTAAGAAGAAATGCAGAAAATATGTTGCTGATGAATTAACATCTACCTGCTGACTTAATGTTGCACCATTCTGATTAAGTTCAATTCCATAAGCCTTTGAAAATCTTGCTTCCGGTCTGGCAACACAATTAGTTAAAGTCCAATCAGTAGGTGTATCAGTATCAATATCACCATCTAAAAATAAATTACCTAAACCGACTTCTACAGCATCTATTTTATTTGTGTTTTCAATAAGATAAACAGTAGCATGAGGGAAATATTGCCTAAACACACTTTTTACATCATAAGGTGTACCCCATTTTGTATCATGGTTTCTGATAAATATTGCGCTTATTCGGGCCTTAAAACCTTCATCAGTTTCATCAGAAAACCGTTCAAGAAAAGAGAAAAAATTAGTTGTTTTTTCAAGCATGTCACCGGTCTGTTCATAAATATTTGGTGTTGAAGTCCACTCTTTCATATATTCAAGAAGATCAGTAACTTGTTTCTGAATAGCTCCGGTTCCTGCTGAATTTGCGACAACTGCAGAAAAAATCGGTTTACTCTTGTCTATTGTTTTAGGGAACGTTCCTCTTATTTGTTCTAACAAATCCATTTTTTACCCTCTACTGCTGCACAGGATGAATCACTACATCATAGAATCTAGCAATCTGATTAACACCAATTGTAACGTTATCAGCATTTCCGTTTAATGTGAGACCTGATATATCTGTTACACCAGAAATCTGTTTTAGTAATACAATTATAGAAGAAAGAACTACATTTTCGTGAATTCCAAGACCGTTAATATACTCCTGTAATTTTACAGTTACATCACTCTCTACACGAGCTTGTTCTGCACGATAAATAGTAACGGTTACTTCAATAGTTATGGCAACTCCAATAGCAGCCTGAAAATCAACATTAATTCCGGCAGCTCTTAATCCTGGATTTTCTTCTGTATCATTTCCATTTACCAAGTCAATACACTGATTTTTCAAATCATCAGGTAAAAGTCCGGCACCATTATCTACATAAACCGTAAAATTATATATATCGTTTTTCGGTGGAAAATGTTCATCTATACTTACAGAACGAACACCTTCGAGACCTAAAAGACCGGCCATAATTCCATATCTGTTAGATCCCTGTAAACCATTTATATAATACTTAAAACGTCTTAACATCTGAGTCTGAGTTTCAGCATTTGTTCCACCAATAGCTTTATATGGATTATTACAACTTACAATTTCTGCAGATAAATTACTTTCAATTGTTCTAATAGAATCAGATGGAACGTTATATTCAAGTCCGATATTCTCAGCAATAGCAGGAATTGGATCTGATTCTGTCTGACCGCTTGCAATACTTCCTACATCAGTTGTAATGAAAACAAGAGTTCCATCACTAACTCTAGTTCCTACAGGGATAGTTGAAATACTTGTGGATGCTGCATTGCGTGTAAAAACAATGTTTACGGTTGCTTTCTGGCCCTTCTTCTGCTGAAAGTCAAAAACTGAATAAGGAATAGCTCTAAGGTTATTTGAATAACCGTTTCGAGTATCAATATACCCCTGCTCTACCGGTCGTGCTACAGATTCAAAAATATTCATAATATTTGAACCGGCATTAAAATCAGTTATACCTGAGTTTATAACAGCACAAGCCTTCATTTCATCTATCAATGTTTGATATGGTTTGGTATTCATTTATACAACACCCCCAAAATTCTGTTTTGTTCCATTTTTATCTACATAAACAACAGATACGGCTAATTCATCACCAATACCGTTGAACTGAATATCTTCTACAGTTTCTACACGAGGATCTTCTACAGTAGTCTGGTGAACACTTGCCTGAATTAATGATGAAGAAGCATTTAAGGCATCACCTATAGAAGCTTGAATTCCGTAAACTTCAAGCCTTATTCTTGCTCCAACAAGTGTTGAATATCTATTCAGCAAAGCCTGTTCCAGATTGTCAATTCCATTAACTAACTGTAAGTCTCCGTTATAAACCGCAAAATCTCTATTTTTAATAATTAAATCTTTACCGTAATTGTCTTTTACATCTGGTGTATTATAGATTTCATTATCAGAAATTGAACTTTCTGCAAAAATAAGTTTTGGAATTACAATAGATTGTCCTACTTCTAACGGATCTTCAGAAGATAAATTATTATACATAGCAATAATACTTGATAATGAGGCATCACCGTAATAATCCTGAGCTAACTGGTCCCAATTAGTTTCAGCATCAGTTATACTAACCACCTTATATCCATAAGTAATTATGATTCTATCATCTTCACCGGTATCACCTGGAATAACAGCAAAACTTAAATCATTAAGGTTTTTACTTGTTATAACAGTAACTTGATTAGCAATATCAGAACCTTCTTTAGAAAGACTTGAATAAACATCAGATATATCCTGATCACTTACTGTATCATCAAATAATTCTTTTACAGTCTGCCAAGAACTTTCACTAAAATAAACATCATCAAAGTTATTACATTTTTCGTAGAGATTACTAAATGTTTCTTTTAGTGCTACACAACCATTCCAGACATTTGCAGCAATAGTAGGATAGAATCTAACGGCTGTATAAAAAACCTTATCACCAAGCATTACTGTATCGGTTGCAATATCTCCTACACCCGACATAATACCATTTACAACATCTGCATAATGATTAATAGCTCCATTAAAAGCATCAATAGACGTTCTACAAGCTCCAATTGCATTAGAAATGGCAGTAAGATACGTTCCACCAATTTCTTCAATTTTATCAAGTGCATGAGACATTCTATAGATAAATCCATCTTCACCGGTTAACTGATTAAACCAAGTTGTAACGGATTGCAGGCTACTCAGGAACTTATTATTATCAATAATCCCCTGTAATTTATAAGTTTTTTTAGTTACTTCTGGTTCACCGGTTGCAGAGAATTTATAATTATAACAAAACGGTTTATCTTTATTTCTTGAAATATCTAACTGCCCTACATAAATTCTCCACCACTTAGGATTATTTTTAACATCAACATTTCCACCATTTAGAGAATATAAGTAAACCTCTTTATTTTGAAGATTATCTCTTTGGCCATATTTCTTTAATAAATCTCTAAGATAGAATATTTCTTGTTCACCGGTCATTTCACCAATACCTAACCTGCTTTTATATATAATCTTTAGTTCCTGATTAATTGTAGAACCGGAAAGATTTATCTGTACTAAATCGTTTCCATAATCAGCAACAACGGCACCCCCAAAAGTTTTTGTTTCACTTTTGCGCTGTGGAAAAATAAATTCTTCACTTTCTGGTGGTACTGAAAAAGTAAACGCATCAGTTAAAATACCATTTAATTTAAATTCGAGAAGATAGGCTTTTTTCCAATAATTAGCATTTAAGTATTTTGCCATTTTTAATCACCTCTCACTTTATTCTGGCCGGCATCACTAATCCATATATCACATACATCTGTGATAGTTGCACCTGACTGAGTATTTGAACCAATAACAGTTAACTTTCCTTTAGTACATTTACTTGTATTAATAGTAAGAATAGTTGCGTTTTCATCAGCCAAACAAATAGGTACACCATCTATTTTATTTTTTTGTGAATTACCTGTTAGAGTTCCGGAAGCCGAAACAAAAGTTACAGTAGATCCATCTATAAGCGATGTTGTTATAAGTCCTGTCAAAGCTGTTACAACTATATTTATTGATGTAACAACACTTTTATTATCTCTTTTCATTTTTGGAGATTTCTGAACAATATAACAAACTTCTGTTACACCAGATAAATCAACTTCTTGTTTTAGCGAGTCATAACATGTCAATTTATAATCTTCATTCGCAAGGTATAACATTAAGCTGATACCTCCAAATGACCTAAGATTGTTACTTTCTTTGTTGGAGAAGATTCATACTTAATTACATCTGTATTATCATCTTTTATTGAGATTCCACTATCAGATGTTATAATCTTCTTTTTATTTTTATCTGTTACTGAAATACCATTCTCATTGATAATAATTGTATTTCCCCAAGCTGTGACTGATACTTCTTTAGGTTGTGATTTCTGGCTATCTTCTGTAGTGTTTACATTAAAATGAATATTACCGTCATTTGATTCTACAGAATAATTACCATTTGAATATTCTTCCTGAATATCCCATCCACCCTGAGTTTTTGTTTCACGACAATTATTTTTATTTTCTAATTCACTTTCACTTGCAGCCCATAACTTTCTTATGTTTTCGTCACCTTTAGAAAATCCAGAACAAAGAACAAAAGCACCTACAGCCGTAAATGTTGGAGTAAGAACAAATACTCTTGATTTTATTGGTGGTAAGTTTCTTGTAGATGGAATATAGTTTTTACTATCATCTACTGTCACCCATTCACTTGAAAAAACCGGAATATTTTTATATTCAAAGCCGGTATCTGAGATAACTGTTACAGTATTATTCAGAGAATTCTGAGCTGAAACAATTCCCCAAAATCCAATTCTACCGGCTAAGTAGTTGATATTAGGAAGCGGAGTATGATTTGCATTTGTTTTATGAGTATTTACTTTTACATTCATTAATCAAACTCCCTATATGCTGCAGATAGACTTTCCAATCGTTTGAAAATCCCATTTATATACTTTCCACCACGGCTAACCTGATAATTAATCATAGGATTATCACCGTAATTCCAGGTATGTTTTGATGTATTTATATAGAAAAGACCTTGTGCAAAACTAATCCATTCACCTATTTTTGCCTGCTGTTCACTAGTAATATTTACAAGTGTAAAATCACCATTGTACATATCATCTAAATGACCAAACCAATTACTCATGTCATTTACAAGTTTTTCAACATCTTTTACATCAAAGGTATCTGTATTATCTTTTTCATTAAGTGTATAACCAACAAAAGAGCATGTTAAAAGTTGATTTCCATAAATCTTTGTTTTAAGTGCATCAGCATCAGAAAGATTGTAGCCTTTTATTTTTCCGTTATTCTCTGCAGCATTTAATGAAAGGTAAAAATCAGGACTCTGACTAGAGCCTTCAATATATGGCATAAAAGCTGTATAAACTTCATCACATGTCCTAGTAAGAGTAAAGTCTGTAAGTGTAACCGGCTTTATTGCACGTTTCGCAACAGGTTTATCAAAAGGAACTTTTCTTATGGCAATTTTAGGATTATTAAAATCATCTATAAATCCAAATATCTCATATATTGGTTTAGGAAGAATCTTCTGAATAAAATCAATAAAATTAACTTTTCCGGTATCAAACAAATTGCTTGAAATAGGATATAAAAACTGATCATTAGTTGTTTCAAAAATTCCATTTTTATACCAAAGATCAATAATTCCACCAATAGCAAAATTTGAAATCTCTTTGTTTTCTTCTGTTCTTTCTTTGAATTCTTTAAATGTAGTTTCAGCAATATCTTTAATAGTTATTGGAGCTGTAGCCTGTCGATTTGCCAAGTCTATTTTAATACGGTTATTTGCTTCTGTATTTTGGAAAATACAAGCCTTAATATCAGTATTGATATTATAGTAGAGAAATAACCATTCTATTGATTTACCTGAAACTGTAACGGATTTATTTAGATTACTTGATATTCCACCAATTGAAACTGTAGTAACAACACCAATAAAATCTACTTTAGATTCAACTCCACTTTCAGATATTACAATCATATCTAAAGGTCTTACTTCATCCATAAAAGTAGGTTCAAATGAGTTTCTTGTAATGTCCTCTTTAATAGTAAATGAAAATGAACCACCGAAATTTTCAAGTGAGTTTTCAAAATTATATGATTGTAGATTTTTTCCAGAAATATATGATGATGTAGGAGTAAATTCCTGATAAGGTAGTTTTGTTGCATTACCATTATCATCAACAGAATGAAAACATTTAATTGTAGGCTGTGGCGCTTGTGATAACACTTCCATTCTAAAAACTCCAAAAGTTAAATAAAAAAGCCGGAATAATGCAAAACATTACTCCGGCTGCCAATTTCTCAACATACCAATGATTTATTTAATTTTATTCTATCTATAGCATATTGTCAATGTTTAATAAGGTATGTATATTTCTTCTTGACAAATATAATAAAGACGCTATAATAATAATTGGTGATAGTTAGTTGCTATCGAACCCACCTGGAAGTGGTTATTCTTTGTACGGTTATTTAGCTTTACAAAGGTGTAAAAAGATCTCTGGAAACAGAGATTTTTTTATTTAACTTACATTCACATTCATATTATAATCCGTAAATGACAATACATAGTTTTTCTTTTCTTCATCATAAGCTATAACAAGTTCCACCGGTTCAACAATTGTCTTATTTTTATCTTTATCAAAATATTTTATTCTGCATACCACACCATACGTTACGTTTTTGTGTGGTAAGTATTTTCCCTTTACCCCTGTTTCTTTATCATAATCATATTCACGTCTATAAGATTTATACAACAATTTGCCGTTTTTTAATATCTCAGGAACAAAAGGCAGATACCTTAGTTTATGCCTTGTTGCATCTACACTTCTATCTTCTCCTTTTGTTTCATATCCATGTTCTTTTGTTTTCTCATTTACTAATATTTCTCTATTACCTAATGCCGGACAAAGAAGTTTTTGTTCCTGTAATTTTGCAATTTCAGCATCAACATTTTCTTCGGTTACTTCATCTAATATATGACCTGAGATTATAGGTGTTTCTAATGCAATATTTTTTATTGCTTTTCTATTTGAACTTACACCAGGTTGATTGGATGGATAAATATATCTCCATTCACCATCTGCATCTTTGTATTTACGAATGTACTTATGAGACTTCTCAATTTCTTCATAAACCGACTTCTTGATTAATAATTTCATCTAATACCCCCAACAAAAAAAAACAGCCGACACTTCCCCTACGAAAAATGCCGACTGTTCTTTACGACCAAATCGTATACTTATTTTAATACCTAAATACGGCTTTTACAACTTTATGCAGCCATAGCACTTGCAATTCTTATAATAGATTCCATAGTAAATAAAGCATTGTATTTATCATCATTTACTACGCAACCTTTTTCAATTCCAAGGGCCGTTGCTGAATAACCGTATGGTTCTTTTTTGATATAACCACGCAAGACATAAAAATCTGTAAAATCAGCCTGATTTATACCCGATATTCTGGATGCTTCTGTAAGATCAAAGGTTTTAATAGTCTTTTTCATTCTGTCACCACCTTATTTCTTACAATAACAACCTTTTTTTTCAACGGAAATTCAGCCTTTCTTTTTTCTGCCTTATTAAGCCGTTCACGGAATTTGTTATTTTCGTTTACAACTTCTTTAAGCTGATGTTTCATTTCAACTAAATCCTGTTTAAGCAAAGTGATATATGTTTCTTTGCTTTTATCCAGAATTAAGCCAAGGCCGTATAAAATCTGTTCTGGAGCAAGTTCTCTATGTGCAAGGAAACCCTTTATTTTGTTTACAACATCTTTTGGATTTGCATAATTGATACAACTATTTATTGTAGTATAAGTAACTTTATCATCCACAATAGGTAATTCTATCAAATTCTTAATATCATAACTGTAATTTTGAATTAAAGTATAACACAATGTTTCAGCAAGTGTTTTCCATCCTTCTACATTATCTTCAAGTTTACATTCAGATGGTTTTATATTTGCAAAAGTCCAAAGTTTTTCATAGATTACAGTTTCAATATCAACCATCAAATTAGGATCTTCACTATAGAAAACAGCACCTTTACAATCAATTCCATCACAAACATCATCAACAAAATCTTTAATGTTTATTTCTTTTGACATTCTTCCAACTCCTTTTCTATAGCTTGAACAATTTTCTTTTCTGCTGATTCATTGTAATAGAATGTTTCTACTTCCCTATTACAATTCTTTGCCTTGTTTACCCTTGTAAAACCGTTATCATCAGTTTTTGTAATGCCTAATTTTTTTGCAATTGCACCAACTTTTTGACAAGAAAGGCCATAAGGTTTACCAATCATTTCAGCCGTTTTGCCGTGTTCTGTAACTTCCGGCAATGGAAGAAGAAATTCACCTGTAAGTTCTTTTGTTGCATGAGCATCAATAATCTGTTTCCAGGTCTTTGAATTACCGTTGTACTCAGCAGCAATTTCACGCAATAACTTAGCTCTTTCAAGTCCTATTTCCTTGTCTTTCAACGGATCAATAGAAATTACCTGATATGAACCAGATTTACGGATTGAAGGAATAACTTCTTTTGTTACCCATCTTTCAAAAGGTTTTGCCATTGGACTGTTTGAACGGTTAAGAATACGGTAAAGAAGTGATTCTGAACCATAAGGAGCCGGTTCTTTTGAGTGTTCAACTTTTTTGAACACTAATTCATCTTCATCAGCCATGTCTTTCCACATTGAAGCTGTACTTCTACCTACTTCCAAAACTTTCGCAATATCAGAAAGTCTGAACCAGAGATTATTGTTTTCTTCAAAACAATCCACAATACCATTCTCAAAACCCTGGAAATCTGTTAAAGTTTTTCCTGAGTTATCCGATTTTACTAATGAGTTTTTCATTAGATACACTCCTTTCACCGTTGTATGCTTGGCGGCTGACGGTGATTGTTTTTTTTAAAGTCCTCATACGAGAACTTTTAAGAATAAAAAAAAATCCTTATATAAGAGAACGTCTAGTTACTAGCTAGAAAACACTACTTACCAAGTGTTCATTCCCTTATATAAGGATTCTTTGTTTCGGTAAGTAATATAATCAGGTAGTTACTCTGATATAAAGTTTATTTTTCAGAACTTTATGTAATTATTATTATATCTTATAAAAACTTTGTCAAGTAAAAAAGTTGTTAATAATAAACAATTTTGTTACGATAATATCAGTATGGAAAACTTAGATTTTTGGAATAGAGTAAAAGCTCTTATAAAGGAAAATAAAATTACACAAGAAATGTTGGCTAATAAAGCCGGAATTAGTTTTAATAATTTAAAACAACAGATATTCTATAATCGTTATCCTACTGCCGATGAAGCCGTAAAAATTGCACAAGTTCTTAATACAACCGTAGAATATCTGGTAACAGGTAAACCTATTATTGATGAAGAATTTAAACAAGCCTATAAAGATGAACTTATAAAAACACTAACAAATGTACTAAAATAACCTGGACAACCGTGGTCTAGGGTATACCTTTACTTTGAAAGTATAGGTATACGAAAAAAACTTGCATTTTTTCTATAAAAGCCTTACTTTATATATGGAGGTGTTTTATGAAGAAATTATTTATTCTTATTCTGACAAGTCTTTTTTGCGTAGGCTTATTTGCAGCACCAAAAATTCCTAAATCAGACACTATTGATACATCAAAATATTTGACGTACCTAAATGATTCTGGAACGAATTTATATTCAACAATTGCTGTATCTAATAAAAATGAAAACATTTATTTATTCTCTATAAATAATCAATCATATATTACAGATACATATATTAGCATCA
>NZ_JAZRJY010000110.1:0-13691 GCF_045646045.1 Methanobrevibacter sp.
TGTCCTCACTTATTTAAGTAATTTACTATTTTTTATCAATTTATATTAAAATTAAAGAAAAATTGGAATGAATTTCATCGAAGTAAAACTTCAAGTGTAAAAAAATTAAATTTTAAAAAGCCTATAAAATTTTACAGACTCCATATTTTAAAAACCCCATAATAAAAAAAAGTGCATAAGTTATTGCATACTTCATTTTTATATTTAATTATATTGAAATTTAAACCATATAAATATTATCGCCGGCAAGTGCTTACTTACATCCCCAATATTAACATAAATTCTTGAATTTTAATATCCCCAGATTATTTTACTAATTTAATGATTATCTTTAAAATTATAGAATTTAACGAAAAAATAAGAATAAATTTGGCTCAAAAAATCTACAAAAAACGACAAAGTGAATGGCCATTCAGAAACGGATAATTCTTTTAAAAGATTATCAATAATGGTGTAGAGTGAAATATTAGTCTGTGTGGACTTAATTACTACTGCTGTTGTTATATTCAAGTAATCTTTTGGCATGACGAGTTTCAAGAACATATCTTTTTAATCATACCCCATGTTAATTTAGGTTCAAATAGAAAACATTAAAGTTAAATATTACTTTATGAATGAAATATTGCTCTAAAGAAGTTATATTGTCCAAAATAAAATAAAAAGTCTTAAATACTGAAAAGAACTAATTATAATATGGCAATAGAAATTATTGCCATACAAAAACTTCAATTATGAAAAATCCTGTGGTAATGCTGGCTATAAAAATCATCAAAAGTACATACAAACACACTACTTTAACTTGTATCCTCCCCTAAAGCATTACCAATTGTGATAGATATACTCCATTGAATAAAAAAACAGGTTAAAGAAAATATGGGGCTTAATCAAGCCCCATCTATTTTTCGTATTTTTCTCTAAATTCCCTAAATACTTCCAACAAATTAGAATCCAAATGTTCAATACCTTTTTCAGATATTTCAGAAGGAACATCCCAATATGCTGAAGCTATGCCTCCAGCAATTGCTGATTGAGTATCGGCATCACCACCCAAGGATACTGCATTTCTAATCGTGTCTTCATAATCGCCTGCTTCCAAAAAACAGATTATCGATTCAGGCACCGAACCTGCACAGGACACATCAAAATCATAAAATGGCCTTATATCATCAAGTTTCCTGTCCAAATCATAATTATAATTTTTTTCAATGTGACGTTTAATTTCATCCTTGCTGCTGCCGGTTCTTGCTAAAAATATTGCATCACCAGTAGCCAGGGCACCTTTTATTCCCTCAGGATGGTCATGAGTTACAATTGATGACATTTTAGCCAATTCTTGAGCTTCACTTAATGAATCGGCAACCCATGCTACAGGACTTACTCTCATCGCAGATCCGTTTGCCCAGCTTCCGTAAGGCTCAGGGCTTTCCTCATGCAGCCACTCATAAAACATTTTGCCATAACCTGCATTGGGATATTTCAGGCCGAATCTCTTTATCTCTGAAATCAAAACATCCTTGGATGATTTATCTTTGAGCAGCCATGATGCAATAGCTAATGTCATTACAGTATCGTCGGTAAAATGTGAATATAATTCATATAAATTGAAATCTTTTGTTTTTATGGGAGAAAATTCTCTGGTCGAACCAATAATATCTCCACAGATTGAACCTATTATACCTTTCATGAAAAAATGTTTGTAAAAAAATTCATTTAAATATATTGAAAAATATAAGAAATAACATGAAACAAAAACAAATTTTAGTTATTTTAATTGTTATTATTTTAGCCATTGTGGCTTGTTTAACTGCATTTATGCTTGTTAATTCACATAGTGGAAGTTATACAACACTTAGAATAAGTAATAGTTGTACAATAGAAGTTCCAAATGAAAAAAATACTGCAGAATCAATGAACGGTGGAATTTCAAAGTTTTCATTTAACTCTTCCAATTTAACTATCATGCATCAAAAATCCGGAAATAACAGTGCGATTAAATCACTGAATACAAAACAGATTCAAAACTCACAGCAAATTGAAAACAATATATATTATGATAATTCTACAGGAACATATTCAATATTTATTGAAAATAAAAATACTGGAGATTCATTATTGATTACATCAAATAGCCTAGATTTATTGAAAAGAGTTTCAAACAGTGTTAAATTTTCAAAACCTACAAACACACACAACGCTAACAACACCACTGCAGACAATACTACAGACGACAGTAGTTCAAATACAATTCAAAGTAATAATAACCAAGGGTCACGCCAAACAAACAATAATCAGTCCAATAACAATCCAACACCAAGCCCAAGTCCAACTCCATCCGATGGTGGTTCAGACAGTGATTCTAAAAAAGATGAGGACTCAAAATATCCTTCATTCATACCTGGTTAAAAAAAATAGAAAAAAATAGAAAGATATTATGAATGTCTTTCTAATACAAAATCAGCAATGTCAGAAAGTACTTGTTTACTTGAAGAGTCAGGTAATATTTCGAGTACTTCTTTTGCCTGATTTACAGAATCTAGTGCAAGATTTCTAGCATATTCAATTGCACCACATTTTGTTAAAATTTCAATAGCCAAATCTATATCTTCTTGTGAATTATTATCATCTTTTAATATTTCCAATAATTTTTCACTATCATCTCCGGCAGATGAAAGACCATTGATAGCAATGATAGTCATCTTACCTTTTCCGATATCAGATCCGATAGGCTTACCTAATGTTTCTTCATCACTTGCAAGGTCAAGATAATCATCCTGAATCTGGAAAGCAAGACCTATAAGTCTTCCATATTCATACATTGCATCCACAACTTCATCTGAAGCACCGCCCATAATAGCTCCAACCTTAGTGGCTGCAGCAATTAATGCACCAGTTTTTTTGAATATCATTTCCATATACTCTTCTTCGGATACATCAAAACGGTCTTCAAAGCCCATATCTGAAGCCTGACCTTCACATATTTTTACACATGCATCAGCAACAGTTGCCAAAGCTTTGTTAATTTGAGCTGGAGTGTTTATTTCCTGATTGGAATTGATGATTATTTCAAATGCTTTTGAAAACAATGTGTCTCCTGCCAAAATAGCTACATCTTCACCCCAAACTTTATGTACTGAAGGCATTCCCCTTCTCATATCGTCATCATCCATGATATCATCATGAATTAATGAAAAAGTATGGATAAGTTCTATTGCAGAACCTGCTTTAAGTGCATTATCCCTTTTGCCTCCAACAGCTTCAGCAGTTATTAAACTTAAGGATGGTCTAAGCATTTTGCCTCCAGCCTTAGTTAAATAAATTGAAGCCTCTTGAAGATTATTCGGAGTAATAACAGCCAATTCATCCTCAATTGTTTTAATAATATCAGATGAATAATTTCCTAAAATCTCTTTTACATCACTCATATTATCCCTCTTAACTTCTAAAAACTTGTGCCTGTGAATTTCTTAAAATATGAACATCATAACCAATTCTATATCCTTCCTCTTCAGCCAATTCACCATAAGCTGAAAGCATTGATAAATCTCCGTGTGCAGGAATGATATGCTGTGGTTTTAACATGCGTAAGAATTCTCTGTGGTCTTCTCTTCCGGCATGCCCTGAAACGTGGGCATTCGGATATATTCTTGCACCTTTAGACTGTAATCTTCTCTCCATAATATGCCTGTTTGCAGCATTGGTTGGGTTTGGAATAATCGGTGCAGAAATAATAACATTATCTCCAGGTTTTATATTGAACGGAGTTCTGCCGCTGGCAATTCTTGGAAGTAATGCATCAGGTTCACCCTGGTGACCTGTAGTTACAAGCAAATACTTGTCACGAGCTTCATCAGCTTCCATCAAAGCTCTGTTAACTGCTTTAGGACTTCCATAAATATTAGCATTCTTTGGCAATTTTAAAATTCCGTGCTTTTGTGCTATTCCACAGAAACGTTCCATAGATCTTCCAAGGAAAAATATTTCCCTGTGGGATTTTTTTGCAATATCTGCAATTGCCTGAACCCTTTCAACATGTGAAGAAAATGTAGTGACAATCATACCTGTTTTTTCATGTAACGGCCCTCTCATCACATCTTCCAATATATTGCGGGCAATACGTTCAGAATGAGTTTTAACTTCATCGAAATTCTTTGCATTTGTAGTTTCAACAATTAATGCAAGTACTCCTTTTCTACCTAATTCTTTTAACCTTCTATAATCAGGTGGTGGAGATACTTTTTGATGATTATCAAATTTAAAATCAAGTGCATATACAATAATACCTTCAGGAGTATGCAATACTGGAAATACTGCTTGAGGTATACTGTGGGTTGCTTGAACAAATTCTAAAGTAATGTTTTTTGAAAGTTTTGTTTTTCCTCCAGGATTTAAAACTTTAATAGGGTTTTTTACTTTGAATTTACGTTCTCCCTTAATCTGTTTTTCAATTAATGCAGCTGTATATGGTGTTCCAATTAACGGCGCATCATATCTATGAGCTAATTTAGCTACAGCTCCAATGTGGTCTAAGTGACCGTGAGAGAAAACTATTCCTTTTACTTTTCCATCAACATCTTTCATCAGTGTATCGTCAGGAATAACTCCTCTTTCAATTAAATCTAGGCTATGCATTCTGTCAATATCTGTATCTTCATGCATACTAATTCTGTCAAGATGAATACCCATATCAAAAATAATAACATCATCACCAATCTTGACAGCGGTCATGTTTTTACCGACTTCCTGGTATCCGCCTATTGCGATTACTTCAACGCTCATATGTTTCTATCTCCTTGAATAATTCTTAGTGTTAATTCCTCTTTCATTAAGCCATTCTCTTGTTTTTCCGCGGATGATTAATTTTGATTGTTTTAATTCCTCAATGTTGTTTGCTCCAACTAAAAACATTGCTATTCTTAATGAATCATTAAATTTAGTGATAAATTGATTTAATTCCTCTTGTGAAATTGACCTTTTTAAAAACGGTAAAGCCATACCAACACTATCTGCTCCAAGAGCTATGGCTTTAGCAGCTTCAAGACCTGACCTTATTCCTCCGGATGAAATAACTGGAACATCAACTGTATTTACAACCTCAGCAGTTGAAATAGCAGTTGGAATTCCCCAATCCCAGAATAATTCACCATAATATTTATCTTCTGATCGGTATGTTTCAACAGCAGACCAGCTTGTTCCGCCGGCACCCTCAACATCAATGTAATCCACACCAGCATCAACCAATTGCTTTGCGGTTTCAGCTGATATACCACAGCCAGTTTCCTTTGCCATAATTGGAATATCAACTATGTCAGTAATCTGTGAAATTAATTCCAGATATCCTCTAGCATCCAAATCTCCTTCCGGTTGAATTGATTCCTGAAGAGGATTTAGATGAATAGCCAAAATATCTGCATCTAAAATTTCAACAGCTTTATTGGCCAAATTCAATTGAGGAGCACCGATATTTCCTACCAATAAACAGTCAGGAGCATTATCCCTGACAACAGAATAAGTGTCTTCCAATTCAGGATGTTCACATGCTGCCCTTTGAGAGCCTACCCCTAAAGCTATCCTATTTTCTTCTGCAGCAATAGCTAATTCTTTATTGATTTCTTTCGCAGCAGGATGGCCTCCTGTAATTGCTGTTATAAATAAAGGAGAATTTAATTTTTTACCAAAAACGTTTGTGGACAAATCAATTTCATTTTTATCAACTTCAGGAAGAGCATTATGTATTAATTCTATATCTTCAAAACCTGTAGTTTTATCCTTAAATTCAACATCATAATTTTTACAAATTAATAAATGCTCTAATTTTCTATTAGAAATCATGTTTTACTCCTTGAAATAACAGTTCCTTTTACATCTTCATTTTCTAAAACTTTATAAATATTACCTTCAATTTCAGCATTTATTATCTTAGATTCTATCCCCAAATCCGCTAAAAACAATAGTTCTTTAATTTTTCCAACCATACCGCCTGTTACATCAACATTGGTAGTTCCTTCTAATGCGTCCAAATCTTCAATTGATGAGAATTTTTCATAAAAAACAGCATCGTCATGTGTTTTAGGATTCTTATTATATACTCCATCAACGTCCGTACCTAAAACAACTGTTTCAGGGTTTAAATTACTTGCCAAATATTGAATAATCTGATCGCCTGAAATAACACAAAATTCCAAATCAGTATCCAATACAACATCTCCGTAAATAACCGGAATGAATCCTTTTGATAAATAGTTTTTAAAAATATCCAAATTACCTTCAGTAATCCTTTTGGAACTGGCAGTGATAAATGAAGAAGCAGGAATTGCAATAACGGGCAAACCCTGAGAAATAAACTCTTCACAAATAAGCATGTTTAATTTCTTAACTGCATTTTGAATTTCACAAAAACCAATTCTTTTTTGAGGATATTCACTTTCATCAAAATCCTGACCTATTTTATATTTTTTTGCAGGAGGATGACCAAAAGAACCTGCACCATGAACTATAATCAATTCCTTGGATGAATTATCCAGAGATTTTTTAATTTCACCGGCAATTCTTTTTAAGTTAACAGAATCAACTTCACTTTCTGGTGCATCCTTATTTGTTAAGATACTTCCACCAATTTTTAGAATAAACATTAAAATCACATATAAACCCTAGAAGAAACTCCGCGTTTAGTAAAATTAACTTTTAAAACATTATCTTGTTTTGAAATACCTTCTGAAACTTCTTTGGATTTACCTGGACAAAGGGCAATAATACTTCCACCACCACCGGCACCGGTAATTTTAGAACCTATTGCTCCACATTCCCTAGCAGTATAAACCATACGAGATAATTCCACAGTATTTACTCCTAAAACATCTAAAAAACCGTGGTTAATATTCATCAATTCCCCTATCTTTTTATAATCCTTTTTAAGAATAGCTTGTTTACCATAATTAGTTAAATTACCCATAGCAGTAATAACTGGATTAATAATTTTGGAATTCCTGGATTTAAGATTTTTAACATCTTTTACCATTTTACCAGTATTACCGTGTTTTGTAGTATAACCTACAACAAAAGGAGCATTAAAATTAACTTTAAATGGTTCAAAAGTCTTATTTCTGGATAAATAAACAAGCCCACCATAAGTTGATACTAATGTATCCAAAGGAGATGCAACACCCTGAACTGCCTGTTCAACCATATGTGCATCATGAGCAAGGGATTTCTTATTGAAACGAATATTATGATATCTGTATAAAGCCGCAAGTGTTGCAACAGTAACTGCAGCAGAAGAACCTAATCCGGAACCAATTGGTATTTCAGAAGACAAAGTCATTACAATTGGACTATGATCATGAACTCTATGAAAAGCTTCTAAAATATATCTAATGATACCTGGTTTTCCTTTTTTCAAAATATAAGATTTACGGCGAGTATCCAACTCTACTTCAAAATTCAAATCATAAGATTTCAAAATAGACTTATCATTATAAGATTTTTTAATCTCAACATAAGCTCTTTTATTTACTGCGCCAGCAATAGCAGGTTCGCCATATACAACAGAATGTTCACCAAATAAAATCATTTTTGCCGGAGCAGAAGCAATAGCCTTCATAATGACACCTATTTAAAAATACCTGAAGCATAACCTACAACAGAAGTTAAATCTCCAGTTACATCACCACTAGTTTTATATTGAAAAATCTCACAGTTATGCTTATCACACATCTTGGAAAGGGCAATTGTAGTCATAACTGGACCATAACCACACATAGTTATATTATACTGAATAATTTCCTCATAAAGCTTAAACTCATTCATGTGTTTAATATCCTCTAAAACAAAGCCATCAACTTTATTGGCTTTTTCTTGATTGTTAAAATGGGATAAATCAGTGCTTGCAATAACACAATATGACTTATTTAACTTTTGAGCAGCGTCAAAAATTGCTTTTGCAAGGTCATTGGAAGCGGAAAAAGATTGGGAACCCATAACAATAGGCACTATTTTAAAATCATTGCTAAAATATTGTAAAAAAGGAAGCTGTACTTCAATAGAGTGTTCGAAAAGATGAGCATCAAAATCAGGAGATGCCACATCAGAACATTCTATAATTGAATCAGCAAAATCTTCATCAATTTTTACATTGCCTAAAGGAGTAATCCATTCCCCTTCATTGAAAACTGAAATTTCACTACCATAACCAGTATGATTAGGACTTAATATAATAAAAACTTCAGGAAAACCGTTTTGAACTATCTGACAATAGCCATGGGAAGCTACTGAACCAGAATATATATAACCTGCATGCGGAACCATAACATTGATAGGATAATCTTTATCATCAAAAGTTTTTAATTCGGGTATTAATCCGACCCCGAATTTACTCATGAAACAATCCTCAATTGTTTTTTTAAGTGTTTCTGGATTATCCGGATAAAATGATCCGGCTACAGCAGGTTTTCTTATCATTTAATTCACTTAGAATTTAAGTTCGAAATCAGATGCTTCGATATCTAAATCTCCATCTTCTGGAAGGTCTCCTCTTTCTCTTAAGATTTGTCTTGCAAGTAACCAGTAAACTAAAGCAATAGCTTTTCTACCTTTGTTGTTAACAGGTACTGCAATATCTACAAAACTGAGTAAGTTTTCAGTATCACATAATGCAATAACAGGAATACCATTTTGTTTTGATTCGAGAACTGCTTGTGCATCTGATCTTGGGTCAGTTACAACAATGATTTTAGGTTCAATGAATTTTGCATAATTAGGATTGGTTAAGGTACCTGGAATGAATCTGCCAGGAATAGTTTTTGCACCAGTGATTTCACCGAATTTTTTAACAGGAGCTTGACCGTATTGTCTGGTTGCTACTACTAAAATGTCATCAGGATCATATTTTGCTAATAATTTAGCGATTTGTCTGATTCTTTCATCGGTTTTTTGAATATCTAATACGTATAAACCATCAGATCTTACTCTGAATATATATTTTTCCATGTCACTTGTTTTTTGTTGAGTTCCAATGTGTAAACCAGCTGCTAAGTAGCTGTCTAATTCAATTAATAGTTCATTTGTCATATTTAATATCTCCTTAAGTTTTTATTTAAAAGTCATCTTCAACTTTCACACATTCTTCTGGACATACGTCCATACATACTTCACAATAACTGCATTCGTCAGGGTCAACTATTTCTATTTTATCTCCTTTAAGAACTAAAACTTCCATAGGACAAACATCAGCACATTCAGCGCAGTCACTGCCTTTACATTTTGAATAATCAATAGTTATTTTTGACATATTTCAATCTCCATAATTAAAATTGACCCATTTTCGGATTTGGAAGTTCCTCTTCAATGCGAATTAATTCGTTTAATTTAGCTATCCTTTCTCCACCAATAGCACCTGTTTTAATCATAGGTGAAGCAAAACCAACAGCCAAATGAGCTATTGTATCATCAGTTGTTTCACCAGACCTGTGAGATACTACAGGTACTATATTATGTTGTTTAGCTAATTTAACAGTCGCATAAGTCTCAGATAATGAACCAATTTGATTCGGTTTAATAATAATTGCATTTGCTGCATTCATTTTAATACCTTTTAATAATAATTCTTTATTTGTTACAAATAAATCATCACCACAAATTAGGCATTTATCGCCAACTTTTGAAGTTAACTGAGCAAAGCCTTCGAAATCAGATTCATCAAATGGATCTTCTACATAAAACATATTGTAAGTATCAATAATGTCTTTTACAAACTCAATTTGTTCGCCGGTATCTCTTTCGACACCATCTTGAGCATATACATATTTCTGTTTTTCTGAATTCCATAATTCAGAAGCAGCCATATCTAAAGAAGGTCTTATCTCAAGACCTAATTCATCACCAACTTCTTCACATGCTTTAGCTAAAATTTCTAATGCATTATCGTTAGTAATGTTTGGTACCCATCCACCTTCATCTCCTTTTCCACCTGTGAAATTAGAGTCTTTGGATTGGATAAGTTCTTTTAATTTTTTATGAACTGAAGCATTAGCGAAAATTGCATCAACAATATTTTTAGCTCCGACAGGAACAACTAAAAATTCCTGAATGTCAGGTGCATTAATACCTGCATGAGCTCCACCATTCATCATATTTCCAAGAGGATAAGGTATTTCATTAACCCAGTTACCTCCCAAATATTTATACAATGGCATATTGGATGAAGCTGCAGCTGCTTTAGCAACAGCCATGGAAACTGCTACAGTAGTATTTCCACCAATAGCTGATAAATTTTCAGTTCCATCTACTTCTTTTAATACTTCGTCGATAGTAGTAATGTCATTGGCATCCATACCAATAAGTTCAGAAGCAATAAAGTCTTCCACTTCACGTACGATAACATCCACACCACCTTCTGGGAATGAGACTACTTCTCTTGAACCAGTACTCGCTCCACTAGGCGCAGCAGCTCTACCAAAACCATTCCAAGTAGTTACGTCTACTTCAACGGTAGGGTTACCTCTGCTGTCCAGAATTTTTCGAACTTGGACATCTTCTATTACACTATCCAAAAAAAACACCTCAGTGCCAGTTGATTTATTACCACATAGCCTATAGTCCTTAAAAATTAGTAAGTTTCTTTATAGAGCCATTATGGTATTTTTTATTTTTTTAATAAATTTAATGGAATAAATAGATTAACTATTTATTCATCATTTCTAATTACATCTAATGGTAAAACCCCTTGAACAAGTTCCTCATGAGCAATATCAATAGGATCTAAAGAACCTTTAATTTCAACTTTTGGTTTTGCACCCATAGATATTTGAATTGCTCTAGCTCCAAGAAGTCTAGCTTTTTCAAACCTTGTTAAGTCTTCTATTTCCATGAATATTACTTCCAATTAAGTTTTATTTTACCAAGAGTAATTTTATATAATTATATATCCCTACAACTTGTAAAATTATTCCCATGTTTCAACATGAGAAATTAACATTCTTCTACAACAGTATCTGGTTAAACCTAAATCATCTAAAATATCTTTAGATTTTTCACCTTCAGCAAGTCTTTTGTTGTATTCATCAAAATATGCTGATACTGGTTTTCCACAACTTAAACATCTTATAGGAATCATTTAAATCATCTTTTATATATTTTAATAAAATATAAAAGTACAGAATAAAATTATCTGTAACTTTTTTGTTTACGTGCTCTTGCTCCAGGACCACCGTATTTTTTAGGTTCGGAACGTCTTGGGTCACCTACTAACATAGTTCGGTCATATTGAATGAATCTTTCTTTTAAATTCATATCTTGTGACCATTGTACAAGTCCTTTAGCAATAACCATACGTGCGGCTTCTGCTTGACCCATTACTCCTCCACCAATAACATTGATGTTAATATCAACTTCATTAGCTAAATCTCCAGCTAATTTTAATGGTTCTTGTAATTTTAAATTAGCAAGTTCTGGAGAGTAAAGTTCTAAAGGAACTCTGTTGATTCTAACTTTACCTGTTCCTTCTTTAACAGTACCACGAGCAATAGCTGTTTTACGTTTTCCACTTGTATGAATAACTTTAACCATAATCACACATCCATTTATCTAAAAGGTAGCTCCTAAAAGTTTGGAGATTTCTCCTAATTCGATACCTTTTTTAAGATTTTTGTATTCTGCTTCAGGAACTGCTTGAAGTTCTGCATCAGCATATTCAGCAGGTACACCTACAAATGCTTTTAAACCTTTGTATGCAGTTTTACCTTTTGATTTTTTGAAAGGTAACATTCCTCTTACAGTTCTTCTAAATATATCATCTGGTCTTCTAGGATATTTAGGACCTAAATCACGAGGGTTTGAGATACTTGCTCTGTCCACTCTTTGTTTGTATTTAGCATAAGCCCAATCCTTATTACCAGTTAACATAATTTTTTCAGCATTAATAATTACTACTTCTTCGCCTTCTAAAAGATTTTTACTAGTAATACTAGCTAATCTTCCTAAAACGCATCCTTCTCCGTCAATAATCATCATGTTAACACCCTATTTATTCAATGATCCTAATGTTTGATCCTTTAGGATTAGTTTCGATTATCTCATCAATTGAGATGCATTCCCCACCAGCACTTTCAATTTTTTCTTGTGCTTTAGCTGAGAATTTTAATGCTACAACATTTACTTTTTTGTCTAATTCACCATTAGATAAAACTTTACCAGGTACTAAAATAGTTTCATCTGCTTCAGCATGTCTATTAATATTAGATAAGTTTACTTCTGCAGTTCTCCTATTTGACCTACTAAGTCTACTAGCAACATCTTTCCAAATAGCTGCATCTTCACTTTTTGATTGTTTATTAAGTTTATTAATAAGTTCAATAAGGTTAGGATTAGTTTTGATAATTTTCTTAACCATTATTTACTCCTCCTTCTCACTAAAACTGATAAATTTATCTGCTTTTTCACCTAATTTATCACAAGCGGTTAATAACACTTCTTTAGGAGGCATTGATCCATCAGTTTCGATTCTAAATATGAAATCATTTTCACGATATCCTATGTTAATATAACTGTTATCAGGTGATCCGTTTGCAGCGGCCCTGTTAATAGAAGCTCTTACACAACTTTTACACATTGAACAGTCTGATGACAAGTAATTGCCGTCATCTGATTCTACTAGTTCACCGTCTTCAAAGACTTTGACTCTTTTTGACCTTTTATCAGATTTCAAGACACCTCTAGGACATGCATCAGCACAGTCATAATCAATATCCACTGCATCATTAAAAGTAATTTCAGGATATTGTTTGTAAGCACAAACAGTAGTTGGCATCCATTTTACATGATTTTTTCCATAACCAACTTTTGCATAAGCTTCCACATTAAGTTCTTCGCCATCTTTAAGTTTAACAATAGGAATTGTATCGTATACTGGTTTAATTTTTGAGTCTGAAGATATTAAATCCTTAGAATAAACTACCTTAGGTCCAACTTCGTTTAAACTAAATGCAATACCTTGAGGTTCAAACCAACCGTCATCTTCCGGCAATAATAATCCTTCAATCGCATCTAAATCAGAAACCAAAGGAGTTAAACCAAGTCTATG
Source organism: Methanobrevibacter sp. (assembly GCF_045646045.1). Lineage (GTDB taxonomy): Archaea > Methanobacteriota > Methanobacteria > Methanobacteriales > Methanobacteriaceae > Methanocatella. The sequence goes on from NZ_JAZRJY010000110.1 coordinate 13,073, forward strand.
TGCAAGTACCTCATTAAACATAGCAGAATCATTCCTAATAATATTAACATCTTCAATAGCTATTTTAGGAACATTTACCATAGCTGCTCTTCTAATAGCATTTACAAAAGGCACTTCTGCATCACGGATAATGAAAACGATTTCATCATCAGTTTGGCTTTTTACTTCTATCTCCATATTAAACCCTTCCACTTATACTCTTCTTCCTCTTTTACCACCAGGTCTTCCAGTACCGTCGTGAGGAATTGGAGTGATATCTTCTATCTTACCAATTTTAATTCCAGCTCTTGCTAAAGCACGGATAGTAGCTTGTGCACCAGGTCCAGGACTTCTAGGTCCGTTTCCACCAGGAGCTCTTACTTTAATATGTAATCCAATAAATCCTTTTTCTTTAGCATCATCAGCTATTCTGGTTGCTGCAGCCATAGCTGCGAAAGGTGAGGATTGTTGTCTGTCTGCACGAACAACTTTTCCACCAGACCATTGTGAAATAGTTTCAGCACCAGTAATATCTGTTACAGTAATAATAGTGTTATTGAATGATGAGTAAATATTAGCTATACCCCATTTTTCATCTTTTGCCATAATTACACCCTTTATTCTTCTGTATTAGCTTTAT
>NZ_JAZRJY010000111.1:0-6694 GCF_045646045.1 Methanobrevibacter sp.
CTTCATTAACAACAATATCAACAGTGGTGGAAGCATTATTGTGATTATTATCACCACGATAAGTTACATTAGCAGTAACATTATCGGTTAAACCAGTAACAACAACACTAGCAGTACCATTGGTAATTTCACCAGACCAAATATTATCACCAATAGTAACAGCAACATTACCCGTAGCATCTTCCAAACCAGTAACAACAACAGTAGCATTATCACCAACATATATTGGGATTGCACTAGCACTAATATTCAAATCTTTACGATTAACAACAATAGTTACAGAATCCTGTGCAGGATTATATGCTCTATCACCGGAATACACAACAGGCAAAGTATTATTACCAAGAGATAAATTTGGAATTATAACTGTAGCAACACCATTTTCAATATTGGAAGATATATCTCCAACAGTAACAGTACCTGCTGCAGTATTTGGTGTAAAGCTAATTTTCACAGTTGCATTCTCACCCACAGAAATTTCGGGTGCAGTAATATTCATTGTAACATTTTCTTTAGACGGATTATATGATAATTTTAAAACTTGATTATTAACCGTGGCAGTTACAGTTGTAAGACCAGCACTCCTGAATGTAATATCTGAAGTTACATTATTAGTTCCAATTTGATGATTACTAATCTCTGCACCATTATCTGCACTGAATTTTGCATCAAAACCAAATAATTTGTCAGATAATTTAGCTGAATTTTTTGATAGGAAATCAACTGTTAGAGCATATGTCTGTCCAACCCTTGGATTATCATTTAAAGACAATTTAGTTATCACATGATTAGAATCTGAATGATCATTATCCTTAAAGAACTTCCATTCTTTAAATTGATCCTTAAAGTTAGGAGTATTAGTTCCATACCAATTATCACTAATTTCACTATATTTACCACAATTATACACAATTTGGCCTTTATCTCCTGCAGAATTATCAACAAAAACATTATATTTTAAAGATAAAACAGAAGAACGTGAATCCATATAAATCGCTCCACCTTCATCACCACACTTATTCTTTTCAAAATAACATTGAGCAAATTTAATGGTATTTGCCTTATTGATATATATTGCTCCTCCATCATCATTAGCTTTGGCTTGATTACCAATGAAAACAGCCTTGGTTACATCAGTATTAAATTTGTTTGTATAAATTGCACCTCCTTGATTATCGTTAACATAATTGTTTATGAAATATGAAGGTGTATTCACCCAGCTTATGATATCAGCGTATATTGCACCACCATAATCATAAGCATGATTGCCTATAAATGTAGAATTATCTATTTTAAGGATACAATTCCCACCGTAGTCTGCATTAGTTTCAGATGCGATAGCACCACCATGGCACTGAGAAGCAGATGCACCCTCTGCGTAATTATTCCTGAAAGTGGAATTTTTAACATTGACGTTTGTTGAAGTAGTAAAGATTGCACCGCCATCATCATAAGCATGATTACCCTCAAAAATTGAATTAACAATTTTGATTTCATCTAAAGCACCTGTTGCTCCAGATTTTTTAGCATAAATTGCTCCACCACAATTATCACCAGCAGAATTGTCGATGAAAATAGATGAAGATACATCAAAAGCAGCAAATCCAGTAATTGCACCACCATAATCTGCTGCATGATTAGCAATAAAAGTACAATTATTAACTATAACCCTACCATCAAGTTTTTCAACGTATATAGCACCACCATGACATTGCAAAACAGATGCGCCTTCTGCTTTATTATTCCTGAAAGTGGAATTTTTAGCAGTAATACCATTCGTATTAAAGATTGCACCACCAATTCTACATGCAGAATTGCCATCGAAAACAGTCTCTACAATATACACACTCTGAGTATAAATTGCACCGCCGTCATTATCAGCAGCAACATTATTTATAAAATAAGATTTGGAATTTGTATGAACGGTATCTGCATAAATTGCACCGCCATAATCATGAGCATAATTACCAGTAAAAGTGGAATTATCTACTTCAACTTTCTTATTAGAGTATATAGCACCGCCCTTACATTGCTGAGAACCAGAACCATCTGCTTTATTATTCTTAAAAATACAATTTGTAACATTAATATCATTTGAAGAATAGATTGCACCGCCATGATAAGCGGAATTATCCATGAAAATAGAATTTGTAATAATAAGAGAACTCTTAGCATGAATGGCTCCACCACCATAAGTACCACTCATTTTTCCATTTTTAAAAACAACATTATCTAAAGTTAGTGTTGATGTAGTATCAAAAATACCGGATTTACCTAAAGCATCAATAGTATGACCATTACCATTAATAGTTAATACCTTATTAATAGTTATCCCATAAGTAGAAAATCCCGAATTATATATATAATTCTTTTCTAATGAAATTGTTGAACCCTCAGAGGCATCATTTATCTTTTTTTGCAAATCAGTAAAAGTACCATCTTCAGCACTTCCTAGAATTTCTTTATCACTTAAATATATATTATTAACAGAATTTTCAAAATTCTCAACAGCTATTGAACCATTGTCTTGATAAATTTTGCCACATATTGCTCCACCATCAATTGCTGCACCATCATTACTAAATGTGCAAACTTTTATTGTGTCATTATTAACATCTGTAGCTGAAATAGCACTTAAACTAACAAAAATTGTTAGAGCCACTAAAAGCAATAATAAAGTGCTTTTTCTAAAATTCCCATTATTTCTAAAAATCATAATTCAAAAATCTCCCCCATTTATTTAATAAAATACACTTAATCTGTGTATTTAATTTTATGTTTTTCTACTTATATAAGGATTATTGGATGAAATACACACTCATATTTTTATTCAACATATAAAAGTAGAACTTAAAATTGTTCATTGATATTACCACCAATTAAAGTAATTCTCCAACTTTTACCCACATTTATGGAAAATATGATTTGTCCATTTTCATCAGTATTATTTTTATTGCTGAAAAGATTCTGATTCGTCAGTTATCAGATTTTCCCGACCGTTAACTTATGTAATTATTAATAATAATTTTCAGAAATTGAAAAATTAGGGTAAATCTGATTAATAAGAAAAAATCTGTCACCAGAAGAAGGATATAGATAAAAGAATTGATTAATTATATTCAAGGTAATTGTAATTTTTCATTACAATCAACAAAGGAAAAATAAGCAAAAAAATTAAAAAGAGTGACCTGGCGTCACACAAAAAAATAATGGTGATGATTTGATTCGAATTTAAGCTGTTACAGTTACTTTATTGGATATGTCCAATCCATTATGGGTTGACGTTACAATATATTCGCCGGCCATCAGATTAATGTTTAATTTTGCCTGACCTGAGCCGTCTGTTATTCTATTGTATAGTACACCATTAATGTTAAACTGAACAGTTTGATTTGCAAATGGATTTCCATGTCCGTCAAGCAATGTTGCAACGAACGGATCCTGACTGCCATAGGATTTGGTTAAATCACTTGCAGTTAATGTAGTTAAAACAGCAATATTATTTGAAACCTTGCACTGACCATATTCTGCCGTGATAACATAATTACCCGGATTTAAATTAATGTTTAATTTTGCATAACCGCTTTCATTAGTTGTGCGATTATAGAAAACCCCATTAATATTGAATAAAACACTTTCATTTGCCCCGACAGGATTTCCGTCATCTCCAACAAGCCTTACAACATATTGTGATTCGTTTTTATAATATTTAACGAGATTGCTGTTTTCGGTAATTTTTGGTAAAACAGTAACCTTGTTTGATGAAAACTCACCAGTTATTGTGTTTTTTGCAGTGATTACATATTCACCAGAGTTCAAGTTAATGTTTAATCTTGCTAAACCTTTATCACCGGAAACTTTACGCTCATACATCACACCATTGATGTTGAACTGGACTGAAGTTCCATTGGAAAGATAATTGCCTTCGCTGTCAAGGAAAGTAGCCCAGTATTGACTTGAATTTCTGAAAACTTTTACCAGGTCATTTCCATCAATTGTGGATAATACTGTAATCGTTGAATTAACGGTAATGTCGTCAATACTTGCTGTTGCATCATAGACTCCAGGATTTAAGTTTACGGCCAGGCTTGCTGATCCGTTACTGTCTGTAACTTTTGTATATGTGACTCCGTTGATTGAAATGTTTACTGATTGGTTAGAAACGGAATTGTTTAATGAGTCACATACATTTACAATGAAACGTTGATTGCCGCTGAAATATTTTGTCAGATTTGAAGCGTTAATTTTCATATTATTTGGATTTGTGTAAACTTTTATTGAAGCGATATTCTCATCCAAAGCCATATTCTTCCAGGACCCATAATAATTTGAATAAGACACATTGGATTTTATCTTATTTCTATTCTCAAATACTGCGGGAGTGGAACTTGACTGAATCAGAATAGTGAAATTTTCTCCTTTTTTAACAGGAATTTCCTTGTTTAAATTAATTATATTATATCCGGAATATGATGGAATGCCACTTTGTGAGTATACCTCTTTTCCATTAATGTAAATCCAAATTGTATAATTAAAGTCATCATAAACAAAATAAGTTCCAACAGCTGAAATTATATCATTTCCATTAGCTTCAAAGGTATTGCTGTAATTGCAGGGCAGGGTGAGATTTTTTCTCAAGTTATACAGTTCCCATTGAGTATAATTACTATCAATAGGTATTTTTCCGCTGAATTTATGAAAATATGAAATACGTCCGTTTGTATCATACTGATATAATTTTTCATAAGAAATTGGCTGGTCTATTATTATTGCAAAAATTCTTGTGTCATAATTTATGACGGATTCATCATAATATGAAGCATAATAATAGCCCTTATCTCCCCAGTCTTCACCCCAGCTGTTTTTTATTATCCATGCACCGTCACCAGGAGGAGTTATCTTAAAATTGCTTGCTGAATAATTATCATCCCAGCCCACTAAAGTGACTGCATGGTCTGTTCCCTTACTCATGTTGGAGTATGCTGCTGAGGTTTTATTGTTGTAATCATCATTATTTGAATCAGGGGCTAAAACAGCAACACCTAAAGCACCATATTTTACTAAAGCTTCTTTTATTCTGTAATTGTCTGTAGTATTAAAACGGGGACGTAATAAAATATCCCTGAAAACATAATATTTATTCACATCATTAAATGCCTGTGATATTTTTCCAAGTTCATCATAGGTATCATATTCTTCCAAAACGCCACCGAACCAATTTATTAAATATGCTCCTCCCTGTTCTGCATCTCCGCCTTCTTCACTTCCGGAACCGAATCTGTTATATTTTAAAGCAATATTTCTAATATTATTTTCAGAAATATCAAGATTTAGAGTTCTATTTGTTGCCTTTAAAAGAGCTGATTCAAGAACAGCTGCTGTAGAAAATGCCCAGCAGGTACCGGACCATCCTTGATTCTTGACAGATGAAACAAGTCCTTCGCTGCGTAAATCAAAATAGCTGGAATTTACTAAGCTTAAATCAAAAATAACAGGATTATAATCAATAGGCGCATTATTTGCCATGAATGTATATACATAATCAGTCTGATTTATTTTATTTTTACCTCCGATAAACTGGCAGTTTGTTGTTTTCGCATTGATTCCGTCAAAAATGGAATAAATATTGTATCCATTATCCTTAAACTGTGAATTTGAAATTGTATAATTACTGTCAAACAAATATAATGCATTATTGTTGCCTGTAAAGTTTGTATTTGTCATACTCAATGTTCCATGATCAAAGAATAATGCACCGCCATAATTTGATTCATTAATGCTGTTGTCTTTAAACAGGATATTTTGCATATTGGCCTTAACATCAGACAGATAAACGGCACCCCCATCATTAAATGCAGAATTATCTGTAAAAATGCTATTGGTCATTGTTAGATTTCCTCCCAATTGAACATAAGCCCCACCGAAAGAGGAAGAACAGTTAATGAACTTTAAATTGTTTATAAAAACAAATGTATTTTCCGGAATACTTGCACCATTAACATCTATATAAATAGCCCCTCCATTTTTTTCAGAGGACACATTTTCAAATGTACAGTTATCGATTCTGATGGTGTTTTTATTTTCTTTTAAGCCCAATGCACCTGCAGTAACACTTGCATGCAAATTTTTGAACCTGGAGTTTCTAATGAGTATATTTTGCATGTTCTCTGCATAAAGAACCGGCGTATATTTTGAAATTATTTTTTCAAAATTGGAGTCGACAATAATGAGTTTTGATTCGGAAATGAAAATTAAACCCCAATACAGTTCCTTATTTGATTCAAAATTATTGTTTTTTAAATTTAAGGTTGAATTGGAAGTTGCATAGATTGCATTTCCAAACCGTGTACCGTAATTATCAATGAATTTATTATTTTCACAGGTAAGTGTAGTATTATCAATATGAACTGCACCGCCCTCATTATTACCAGTATTGTTTAAAAAAGTAATGTTGGTGGCTGTAATTGTTGAATTTGAACTGAAAATTGCATAATTTTTTGCATTCTTTACAATTAAATTATTTAAAATAACATTTGATGAATTTATTGTAAAAATTCTTGCCATACCATTCCCATCAATGATATGGTTATTACCGTTTATTATGATATTTTTATTGATAACAATTCCATTGGTGTAATTAGCATCAATTTTACTATCAAATAAATAATCGGATGTAACATTCAACACATTATTT
>NZ_JAZRJY010000112.1:0-27229 GCF_045646045.1 Methanobrevibacter sp.
TAATTTATATATATAGAATTTGTTTAATTAATTGATTAATGTGGTAATATGAAAAGATATGGAATAGTAGATATTGGGTCAAACACAATAAGGTTTAAGATTTATGATTATATGAATGGAAAAGTTAGACATTCAGTTTCAAATAAGAAAACTGCAGGACTTATAGGCTTTAGAGAGAATGGTAAATTGAATGAAGCTGGTATTCATGTATTGGTTTCTACTCTTAAAAAGTTTAATAGACATATGGAAGAATTGGGTGTTGATGAAGCATATTACTTTGCTACTGCCAGTTTAAGAAATGTTGATAATACTGAAGAAATATTGGATAGAGTTAAAAAGGCATTAAACATTCACATACATGTATTATCTCCCGATGATGAAGCTACTTTAAGTTTTGAAATTATTAAAGAAAAAGATTTATACGGTAATGATGGAATACTTATTGATGTTGGTGGGGGTAGTTCTGAAATAAATGTATTTAAAAATAGAAAACCAATAGGTGATGTTAGTCTTCCTATAGGGTCATTAGTGATGTATCAGGAATATGTATCCCTGATGTTTCCAGATGAAAATGAAAGAAAACATATTCAAAAGAGAGTTCTTAAAGAAATAAAAGATTCAGGTATTAAAAAACATAATAGGGAGATAATGATTGGTGTAGGAGGTACAGTCCGTTCAATAAAAAGACTCTTAAAATATCTAGGTATGATAGAACACCATACAAAAATAATACCAATTTATTTATTGGATGATCTTTTAAATGAATTACGTCATAATACTAAAGAAGATTACAATAAAGTATTACAAATAAAAGCTGAACGTATACACACATTAATTCCGGGAATAATCATTGTTAAAACCATTGCAGATTATTTTGATGTAAAATATTTGCATGTAACAAACTACTCCATAAGAGAAGGTGTATTAAATTCAATTATAAATGGTGAATTTAAATCACCAGGTAATATTATTTTCAAGTAAATTCTCCCATAAGAGAAACGTATTAAATGCATTATGTGGAGAATTTAAATCAATGGGAGTTATATAATGAAAAAAAGGGATTATTCATATACTCAAAATAGGGAATTATCTTGGTTAAAATTTGATGAAAGGGTTCTCAGTGAAGCGGAAGATGACAGTGTTCCATTACTTGAGAAATTACGATTTGTATCTATTTTTACAAGTAATCTCGATGAATTTTATATGGTTCGATGTGGTAGTTTATACGATTTAACCTTAGTTGATAAGAAGGATAGGGATAATAAAACTGGTTTAACACCTCGCCAACAATTACATGCGATATTTAAGGCTACATTACCCCTCTATGCAAAAAGAGATAAAATTTTTGATAATATTATTCAAAAATTACGTAAACGCCAGATTGTAAGATATAAATTTGATGAACTTAATATGGTAAGAAAACAATATATCTCCAAATACTTCTATGAAGAGGTAATGCCATTATTATCCGCACAAATTATTGATCCGCATCAGCCGTTTCCTCATTTAATAAATAAGAGTTTATATATTTATTCCATGCTTGAATCCCCTAATGATAGTCATGATGAAAAATCCAAAAAGAATCTTATTATGGGATTAATACCTGTGCCTTCAACACTTCCAAGATATATTATGTTTCCTGGAACTAATGAATTCATATTGTTGGAAGATTTAATACTGGCTTTTACTGAATCAGTATTTTCAAATTATAAAGTTATATATAAAACAGTTACTGCAGTAACACGAAACAGTGATATTAACCTTCAACGAACTCCTATTGATGAAGATGAAGATTATAGGCACTACATGAAAAAAATTCTTAAGAAAAGAAAAAGATTAGCGCCTATAAGATTAGAATTTTATGGAGATAATGATGTAAAGTATACAAAACATCTTAAAAAAGAATTGGGGTTACATAAAAATCAAGTTTTTACTTCACAAACTCCATTGGATTTAGATTATATTGAAGATGTAATTAAAGAATTGCCTGAATCAATAGTTAACGAATTAACATTTCCTGAATTCAATCCACAGGTAAACCCTAATATTAGGAAAAATAAACCTCTACTTGATCAATTGGATGAGAAAGACATATTATTATTTTATCCTTATCAAACAATGAATCATTTTATTGACTTTTTAAAAGAATCTGCTAGAGATCCAGAAGTTTTATCCATAAAAATTACATTATACAGAGTAGCAAAAAATTCTGAAGTTATTAAATATTTGCTGGAAGCTTTGGATAATGGAAAAGAAGTTACAGTTCTCATCGAATTGCGTGCAAGATTTGATGAACAAAACAATATTATTAATGCAGAACTGTTAGAAGAATCAGGAGTTCATATTCTATATGGATTTGAAGATTATAAAGTTCATTCAAAAATATGTTCTGTAACTAAAAAACATGATAATCAAATAAAACATTATACTCAAATAGGTACTGGTAATTACAATGAGAAAACAGCTAGTAGATATACAGATTACTGTTATTTAACATCTAATGAAGAAATTGGAGAAGATGCTACTGAATTTTTCAATAATCTTTCATTGTCCAATCTTAGAGGACATTATAATAAGTTTCTCGTATCACCTACCACAATAAGATCTGGAATTATTGACCTTATTGATAATGAAATAGATAAAGCCAAAAATAATCAGCCGGCAGAAATACTGATGAAAATGAATTCAATCACTGACCGTAAAATCATTGATAAATTAGCTGAAGCATCACAATGTGGCGTACCTATACGAATGATTATCAGAGGTATATGTTGTATTATACCAGGTATTCCAGGTAAAACTGAAAATATTAAAATTAAAGGAATCGTTGGAAGATATCTTGAACATTCAAGAGTTTATGCATTCGGTAAGGGTGAAGATAGGATATTATATATTTCAAGTGCAGATATAATGACACGTAATACTGCTAAAAGAGTTGAAATTGCCTGTCCGATAGAAGACCCTGAAATTAAAAATAGAATCCTTGAAGATTTAGACATAATGTTTAAAGATGACATTAAAGGTCGTAAAATAAATAATCATGGAGATTACGAAAAAATTATACAGGAAGAGCATATTAATTCACAGGAATTTTTCCAGGAAAGAGCTATTAAAGAAATGAAAGAATACGAATATGATGAAGAAGACATCAAATTCGGAGTAATGAAAGGAAAAACATTTCAAAGTAATGCGAATCCGAAAAATGATGATAAAACATCAAAACAACTGGAAGAAACAAAATCAAAACTGGAAGAAACACAAAATGAATTAAATGATCTTAAAACAGAATTTAATCAATTAAAAGAAGAATTGGAAAAATCTATTAAAGCTTCTAACAAGTTGTCTGATGAACTTAAAGAAATTAAAAGTTTAACGGAAAAACAAACGGATGAAGTTACTATTAAAGATGCTGTTCTTATTCAATCTTCGGATACCCAAAAAAATGAGGGAGGATTTTTTAGTAAAATAAAAAATTTCTTTAGATAATATTTTTTATCTAATTAGTGCAAAATTGAGTTATTTCTATCATAGATAACTCATTTAATGCATTTTATTTCTTATTTTGAATTTTAATAGGATTGAAATTATTCTATCTTTAAAATTTTATCAAAACCGGATTTTGCGAATATTTCATTAACGGACTCATTAGCATTTCTAATGACAAATGGAATGTTTTCGGGGTTTAATTTCTTTTTGGTTGCGAGTAAAACTCTAAGTCCTGCACTTGAAATGTATTCCAAGTCAGTTAAATCCATTATCAGATAATTAAAATTTCCCATTTCGTCATCGATTTGCTTTTCAAGGTCCTGTGAGGAGATAGTATCAACACGTCCTTCAATGGTTAATGTTAATTCCTTGTTATTGTAATATTTAATTATTTTCATAATAATATATTACACTTATATTAATTTTAAATATTTTGCTTTACAAATATGTTCATGGTAACAAATATTGAGGTAAAACTATGGATTTATTTGAATTATCTTCATCTCAAAAAATGCTTTTATTTTCTGAAATAAATAATCCTCATAACGATTCATTTTATCTTAAATTCAAAAAAGATTTTGATTTAAATGATTTTGAAAACGTAAAATTATCTATGGAAATTATTTGTAAAAATTATCTAAATTTACAAATCAAAAATGACGATTCTGGTGAATTTAAACAATATTATGCCGATGTTAATGTAAATATTGAAACATTTGATGTCTCGAGTGGTGTCGATGAATTTATAAAAGAGTATTTGGACAATCCATTTGATGATATATTTGATTCTCCATTATATAAATGGGCAGTTTTAAAAACTGATTCTTCATGTGTTCTTATTGGTGTTGTCCAACATATTTTAATTGATGGAACTTCACTTTACTCAATTATTCCTCGTGAAATCGAAAAATGTATTGATTGTATTAAAAACGGTGAAGAATACATTCCAATTGATTATTCCTATGATACATATGTCAATGCTGAATTGGAATATTTAAAATCTGATGAAGCTAGTGATGATAAAAAATATTGGCTTGACACACTAAAGGATTACTCTCAGGACTGGTATTCCTTTGATGATTCACAACTTGGATATTTGGAGGTCCTTTTGGATAAATCCCCTGATTTGGGATACTCTCCTTTTGTCACTGCACTGGCACTAAATTTCCTATATCTTTCAAAATCCAAAAAGGATAATGAACTGTTTAAGGATTTAGTACTCAATACCTCTGTTCATGGAAGGTATTTTGGCCAAAATGATGCTTTGGGAATGTTTGTAAATACAATCCCTTTAAGATTGGAATATGATGAGGATTTGACTTTTGATGAACTTCTTTCCTATTCAAAGGATGTTTTAAAACAAGGTTTGTCCCATGCGAAATTACAGTTCAGTGAATACACAACCGACTTAAGAAATGTCGGAATTGATCCTGATTGTGTTTCAATGATTTCTATTGTATCAAATTCTACAGATTATGATTCAAAATTCTTAACTCTTCAAAAAGACATTAAATTTCCTCTACACTTTAGAATAAACAAAAATTATTCAGATAAAAATGGATTGCATTCTATATTCATTGAATATGATAAATCCTGTTTCACCTCAAATGAAATAGATGAAATGGCATCCGGTCTTAAAAATCTGGTAAAACAAATCAATGAAGATTCATCTAAAAAATGTAGGGAATATGATGTTAATACGGTTGAATTCTTCAGGGCTGAAAATTATTATAACAATATGATTAATTCTTTTGATAATCCGACAGCTATTTCACCTGATGTCAGTGAAGAAAATGTAAACTATAAAATGATATCTAAATCAGTTGATATTGATAAATTAAAAGATTTAACCAATGAATATCATTTATCAAAAGAAAAAATATTGCTTGCAACATTCCTATTTAATTTAACCAAGTTTGCATTTTCAAAAGATATTTTGATTGCATATAATCGTGTTGCTGCAGGATATCATTTTAACACGGACATGACCGTTAAAGAGTTTTTTGATGATTTTAAACAATACTTTGAAGAATATAAGAATTATCCTCTTTTAAACAATAAAAAATTAAATTTTGAAAGTGAAATCCTATTTTTTGATGATGAATATAGTACTAAGGATTATAAATTGGTATTTAATTTTGAAAGCGGAAAAATTAACATCAGCTATGATGAATCATTCTATTCAAAAGAACTTATGGATGAATTCCTCAATGCAATGGATGTCCTGTTTGATAAATTTGCATCAGCAGATGAATTGCTTAAAAACATTTCCATTTGTGAGACTCTGGAATTGGATGAAGACTTTGAAATTGAACTTGCAAATGAGGGTATAATAAACAGAATTTTTGAAAATATTGTCCTTGAAAATCCGGAAAAGACAATACTTTATGCCGAAGACGGTCAACTTACCTACGATGAACTAAACAGAAAAGCAAACAGAATTGCCAATTCTTTAATTAAAAGAGGAGTTAATGTTGAAGATAGAGTAATGTTTATGATGAGAAGAAACAGCGATTTGATAGCTGCTGTTTTAGGTATTGTCAAGGCAGGAGCAGCATTTATTCCAATTGATCCGAATTATCCGAAAAACAGAATCAACCAAATTCTTGAAGACAGTGATTCAAAATTTGTTATCACTTCTTCTGAAATAGAATATGCTGGTGAAAACAGAATAGATGTTGATGAGTTGCTCAGTGAAGATAATGATTCTAATCCTCAAATTGAATTGACACCTGATAATTTATGCTTTTTGATTTACACATCAGGTTCAACCGGAAAACCAAAAGGAGTAATGATTACTCACAGAGGAATTTCAAACTATATTGCCAATGTTGAAGAAAATGCTCCAATTTATGAGCTAAATCATAAATGTAATAAGTTTATTTCAATTTCTACTGTTTCATTTATTGTATTTTTAAGAGAAATCTTTGGTACAATATTAAATGGTTTGCCTGTAGTTTTTGCCAATGATGAACAGGCAATTGATCCATTAGAATTAGTTGAACTATTTAAAAAGACTGATGCAGAAGGATTTGGTTCAACACCAACAAGACTTCTTGAATATCTCCAGCTTGAAGAAATTCAGGAAGTTGTTGGAAAGTGCAAGGTCATTATTGTGGGGGGTGAAGGTTTCCCTCCAGCTTTGTTTGACAGATTGTCAAAATACACTACCGCAGATATTTACAATTCATACGGACCAACAGAAGTTACAATAGCTTCACATTATAAACTCATGGACTCTCCAAAAGTTACTGCAGGATGGAAAATGCTTAATGTTGTTGATAAGATAATGGACATTGATGGAAATCAGCTCCCTCCCTATGTATCTGGTGAAATCTATGTGGGTGGTGCAGGAATAGCCAGAGGTTATTTGAATAATCCTGAACAGACTGAAACGGTATTTATGCAATTGAATAACATTCCATATTATAACACCGGAGATTTGGGTAAAAAAGACTATGATGGTGAGCTATACGTTTTAGGCCGTAATGATACTCAAATCAAACTAAGAGGTTTAAGAATTGAATTGTCCGAAATCGAAGGAGCCATTGCAAATTATGAAAATGTGACTCTCACAAGGGTTGTAGTTAAAAAAATCAACTCCATTGAACATTTATGCGCATATTTCACAGCAACATCTGATATTGACATCGATGATTTGAAACAGCACTTAATTGACTCACTGCCTGAATATATGGTTCCATCATATTTCACACAAATGGATGAATTCCCAAAAACACCTAACGGAAAAACAGACTTTAAAAACTTGCCTGACCCTGAAATTGATATGGATGAATTCATCAAACCAAGAAATGATGTTGAAAATGAATTGTTTAACATAGTTAGTGAAATTCTTGGCATTGAAGAGTTTGGTGTAAATACTGACTTGTTTTCCATAGGATTGACATCCTTGACAGTAATCAAATTGACTTCAGCTATTTATAATAACTTAAATGCTCAAATGAATGTTACTGAAATCTTAAATTACAAAAGCATTGAAAAAATAGCTTCAGAAATTAAAATTGATGATGAAAAATCAAGTGATGTTCAGGAATTATATCCGTTGACTTCAAATCAGCTTGGAGTTTACTTTGACTGCATCAAAGATCCGGAAAATACTGCATATAATCTTCCAAAGAAAATGGAATTTAGTGAAGGCATTGATGCAAAAAAACTCAAAGAATCAATTGTTAAAGCTATTAATAACCATCCATATCTGAAAACAAGAATAATACTTGAAAATGGAGAAGTTTATCAACAAAGAAGGGATGCTTTAAAAGTTGACGGGCTGATTGAAATCGTTGATGAGGTTGATATTGATGGATTTGTACAGCCATTCAATCTTGAAGAAGGTCCATTATTCAGATTCAAGATAGTTGAAAATTCAATGCTTTTAGCAGATTTCCACCATATTATCGTTGACGGAACATCTCTTAACATATTATTTGATGAAATCGCTAAAATCTATGATGGCAAGAGTTATGAACTCGAAGAGCTTGACGGATTTGAATATTCATTAGATGAAATTAAAACACAACAATCCAGCTTATACAATGAAGCGAAATTGTTCTTTTCAAATAAAATCCAGGAATTTGATGAGGCTACAGTAATTGCACAGGACATTAACGGTGATGAATCAGAAGGTAAGGCTGCAATTGAAGATGTTTTCATAGATAAGCAAAGTATTGATGAATTCTGTTCGAAATCGAACATCAGTCAGAATAATTTATTCCTGGCAGCAATGTCATTTGTTTTAAACAAATTTGTTTATAATAGAAATACGTTGATTGCAACAATTACCAATGGTAGATTCAATCCAAATCAACAAAAAACATTGGCAATGATGGTTAAGACTCTTCCTTTAGCTTTAAAATTAAATTCTGATTTAAATATTAAGGAATATATGGAATACATTAATGGAGAATGGTTGAATGTGTTGACTTATTCATCATATCCTTTGACTGAAATTTCAAATGAATTCGACATTACTCCTGAGATATTATATGCATATCATGGAAAAATCATAGAAGACATTGAAATCGGTGGAATGAATGTTGAAAGACAATCACTTGATTATGAAGGATTGAAATTTAAAATAAGTGTTAATGTAGTTGAAGTTGACAACCAATACAGAATTTTCTGTGAATACAACGACCAATTATACTCTAAAGTTTTAATCAATACATTCCTTGATTGTATTTCTATTGTTTTAAACAAATTCCAAATATTCGATGAAAAAACTTTAATGAAAGATATTTCAATTATTGAAAATGATGATTGGAGTGCTGATGATTTGGAATATGATGAAATTCCAGAAGACAGGTTGAATAAGATATTTGAAAATCAGGTGGATTTGCATCCTGATAGGGTTATATTATATGCAACCGATGGGGAATTCACTTATGATGAATTAAATAAGAAAGCTAATAGGATTGCCCACAGCCTCATTAAAAAAGGTGTAGGTCCTGAAGACAGAATAATGTTTATATTGAATAGGAACAGTAATGTAATTGCATCAATATTCGGTATCTTAAAATCAGGTGCAGCATTCATTCCTGTAGATTCAGGATATCCGTCCGAAAGAATTGAGCATGTTTTAACAGACAGTGAATCCAAATTCATTATTGTGGATGATGTAATTGAGAAAAATGGTATTGATTTAAGTGAGTACTCTGACAATCTGCTAGATGTTAATGAATTACTTGAAGAGGAGGATATTTCCAATCCAAATCCTGATGTACATGCTAACAACATGGCATATCTCATTTACACTTCCGGTTCAACAGGACTTCCAAAAGGTGTAATTCTGGAGCATGGAAACATTGCAAACTTCGCATATCCTGATCCGAGAAATATCTGTACATATGAATTAGTACACAATCTTGAAAAAGAGGATTATAAGGTGTTATCCACAACTACTGTGGCTTTTGATGTATTCCAGCAAGAATTAATGGGATCTCTATTAAATGGCATACCTATGGTATTTGCCAATGATATTGAATACAAGGATCCAATTGAAATGATGGATTTAATTAACAGAAGCGGCGCCAATGTTTATATTGCCACACCATCACGTCTGCTCCAATATCTTGAAATTGAAGCAATGCAGGAAACAATGTATGGATTTAAAGTCTATATACATGCAGGAGAACCTTTCTCACAAAGATTATATGAATTGCTTAGCGAAAACTCAAACGGAAAAATCTTTAACATGTATGGTCCGACCGAAACTACAGTTTACTGTAATGGGCAGCTGCTTGAAAGTTCAGACATAAACATTGGAAAAGAACTGTTCAATGTTCATGAAATGGTTATGGACTTCGATTCAAATCCACTGCCTCCAAATGTTATTGGGGAATTGTTTATTGGAGGAAAAGGTGTTTCAAGAGAATACTTGAATCGTCCTGAAAATAATGCAAAATCTTATGAAGTAATTAATGGAATTAGATTCTACCATTCAGGAGACTTTGTTAAAGTCACTGAGGATGGTGATTATTATGTATTCGGAAGAATGGATAATCAAATCAAACTCAGAGGTTTAAGAATTGAAATCGGTGAGATTGAAGTTGGACTTTCTAAATATCCTGGAATCAAATCTGTTGCCGTTGTTGTTAAAAAAATTAAAGGCAATGATCATTTATGTGCTTATTTCACAGTTTCTGATGAGTATAAGGATGAAAATCGTGAAGAAAATGAATATTCCATTGATATTGATGATTTAACGGCATCACTTGCTGAAAAATTGGTATATTATATGGTTCCAACAGTTTATATGGAACTTGATGAAATGCCTCAAACTGCAAATGGTAAAACTGATTTGAGAAATCTTCCAGAACCTGTATTGATAACAGAATATGTTGCTCCTGAAAATGAAGTTGAAGCATTCTTTACAAACTTATTTGCTGAAATCCTGGGACTTGATGAAGTTAGTGTAACAGACAGTTTCTTTGATATAGGTGGAACATCCTTGCTGGTTACAAAAATTACTATGGAAGCATTAAATCATAACTATAACTTAAATTATGGTGATGTATTCTCAAACCCAACTCCAAGGGCATTGGCTGAGTTTATTTTATCTGATGAAACATTAGATAAAAAAACGGAATTGGCATATGATTATTCTCAAATTAATGAACTGCTTAAGAAAAATAATATTGACACAATCATTAACGGCGAAATTCAGGATAGTTTGGGCAATATTCTCCTTACTGGAGCTACTGGATTTTTAGGAATACATGTCTTGCGTGAAGTATTGGAAAATGAGACGGGTGATATTTACTGTTTTATTCGGGCAAATAAGGTATTAAGTGGAGAACAGAGACTGAAATCATTGCTTTTCTATTACTTCTCTAATGCCTATGTCGACTTATTTGAAAAAAGATTGCATGTTATCGAAGGGGATATTACTAACTTTGACGGCTTTGATAAACTCATTCATGAAAAGATTGATACTGTAATTAACTGTGCGGCAAACGTTAAACATTTCTCTTCCGGAACAGATATTGAAGATATTAACCTTGGGGGAGTAATAAACGGACTTAAGTTTGCAAAAATGAAAAATGCTAAATATGTACAAGTTTCAACATACAGTATTGCAGGTGAAAGTATTAACAATTATCCTCCTGTGGATGTTAAATTCAGTGAAAAGGACTTATTCATAGGTCAGGCTGTAGATAATCAGTACCTCAGTTCTAAATTCTTGGCAGAACGTGCTGTATTGGAAGCTGCTATTAATGATGATTTGGATGTTAAAATCATGAGAGTTGGAAACCTGATGGCAAGAAGTTCAGACAGTGAATTCCAAATCAATTTTGAAACAAACGGATTTATCAATCGTCTAAAAGCATTTGTAACAATTGGAAAAATGCCTTATTCAATGCTGATGAATAATGTGGAGTTCTCACCAATTGATACAACTGCAAAGGCAATTATAAATCTTTCAAAAACACCTAAAGAATGTACGGTATTCCATCCATATGATTATCACAGTATTTCATTTGGGGATATAATTAACATTATCAAGCCTTTGGGATTGAATATTGAACCTGCTGAAGAGGACGATTATCAAAATGCCCTTGATGAAGCACTTGCAGATAAGACAAAACAGGAAGGGGTTTCAGGTCTTATAACATCAATAGGCTCGGGTAAAGTTAAAAAGGTCTGGGTGCCGGTTGATAACTCATATACTATTCAGACACTATATCGTTTAGGTATAAAATGGCCATTTCTATCTGAAGAGTATATTTATAATTTTGTTAAATTCCTGAAGGATTTTGGATTTTTTTAGTGTTTAGGAGGTATTGAGGATGTATGAACGAAATTATTCACTGCTTAGAAGTAAATTTCAGGAATTTTTCCTTCCCACATTATTTACATCTATGGCAGGAAATATTTGTCTATTTGTGGATGGATTGATTGTAAGTTTTTTAATTGGAGCCAGTAATTTGGCGCCTATTCAAAGTGTGGCTCCGGTAATTACTTTTGTTAATCTTATTTACTGGATGATTGGACTGGGAGGTAGTGTACTTTGTTCCGTTTCAAAAGCGGAATTCGATGATGAACAAAGTAACAGTTACTTTTCGGTAGCAATCATAGCCCTTTTATCAATTGGAATACTGATAATGATTATAGGATTGTTGTTTTCAAAAAATATTTCACAATTACTGTGTATATCACAACCAATGTTGGCTTCTAGCGTTAATGATTACTTCATTGCATTAATTGTTGGAATGCCATTTTTATGCTATATGATGAGTTTATCTTACTTTATAAGAGCAGATGGTATTCCGACATTGCCTTTTAGAGCAATATTGATAGCTAATATTGTTAATATTGTATGTGATATTTTTTACATTAAATTTTTGGGCATAGGGCTTTCTGGTGCTGCATGGGCCACTTCAACCGGATATATTGTAGGTTCAATAATCATTTCATATTATTTCTTCAAACCTGAACGCACATTGAATTTTCTGATATTGAAAGTCAAATCATTTTTTGGCTATTTGGCTCAAATAGTAAAATCAGGATTTTCATCTTCATCCACACAGTTATACCTGACCTTAAAATTGTTTATAATAAACATTCTTGCAGGTATGTATCTTGGAAAATCAGGTATTGTTGCATTTGGAATATGTTATAACAGTTTATTTATATTGTATATCTTCCTGATTGGAACTGCACAGACAATGTCTCCAATAGTCTCCGTTTACTTTAGGGAAGAGGATTATTCTGGTGTAAACTATATAATTAAAAGATCATTGAAGATTGTAATCGCTGCAAGTTTGGCATTATCTGTTTTATTTATAATTTGTCCGCAAGTTTTACTGTTACTTTATAGCGTTAAAAACCCTTCAGACATTCCGGTTGTATTGAATGCAGTTAGAATATTTGCAATAAGTTATGTAGGAATTGCAATAACATTTTTGTATACTTTTTATTCTCAGGCCATTCAAAAAAATCAATTGTCTACAATTATTTCCCTGCTTGAAGGATTTGTTGCACCAATAGGTTTTGCAGTCATATTGTCCTTTTTGTTTGGTGGAAATGGAATCTGGATTTCATTTGCAATTGCTGAAGCAGTTACAATATTATTTATTTTTGCCTATTCAAGATACATCAACAAAAAAACAGATGGGGAATATTCAGGATTCTTTATTAACAAACATAATGATGAAGAGAGCGTATTTGAGCATACAATTAATGGAGACATTAAAGAAGCGGTTGACCTTGCTAGTAATGTTCAGAAGTATCTTTCAGGTAACAAATCAGCAGTTTTGGTCAGTTTAGCTATTGAGGACATGCTTGTAAATATCATCAATTCCAACGAAAGTGTCGATACAATTGATGTTATCGTCAGAGACAATGGTGAAGATATACTGATTTCAATTAAAGACACGGGGATTGATTTCAATCCTGTAGTTGAAAAGGATAATTTGGAATTTGATAATATTAGTGTTTTAAATAAAATTGCAGATAAAATTGATTACTCAAGAGTATTGGGATTAAACAGTACTGTAATTACAATTAAAAATTAAATTGTACTATTTAATCCTTTAATCTTTTTTTTTTATCGATATATTGAAAGGATAATCGTAACTATTATACTCAATGGCTGTAGTTTAAAATATTTTTAAAAAAGAAGAATATTTCTTTGGGATTAAAAGGATTTCTGCAAAAAATAAATAAAAAGAAAAAAAAATGGTTTAATATTATGCATCAGCATATAATAAACCGATAGCTCTGTATAAATACAATATTACAAACGGAATTCCGACAAAAATACCTATGAAAACGCCGACATATGGAATCAAACCAATCAGTCCGATGATAACTGCAAAAATAAATGCAATTATATAAACTACAATCAATGTAACTATAATCTTTATAACACCGACTTTTGATATGTCCCTTAATATTTCCCTGAATCTCAATCCTTCGGTTCCGCTTCCTGTTTTTGCAAATCTGACCAGTGCTGTAAATGACAAAAATGAAAATATGATAAATAATATAATTGCGGCAATTAAAGTAATGCCCAATGCATTGGTAAATGTATTCATTGTTGATTTGGGTACTGCCGCTAATATCATGGTCATATTGGTTGTTTCATTAGCTATAGCATCCATACTGATATATACGATTTCAGTGAATGAAGAAAACAGTCCGCTTGCGGAAGCGATAATTATGACAATGACAGCGGGTATGATGAAATAGATTATGTCTAAAATCAAAGCTTTAATACCAAGGACAAATTGTTTCACATAATCAAAATCAGGAAGTGTATCAGCACCATCAGTTCCACTTTTAATGACATCAATGCAGTAGCCTAAAACTACAAATGTAACGATTAAAGTCACAATGCTTAAAATAAGGGTTAAAGTATTATCCTTAAGCCCATATGATGGAAGAACTGTTGATAAGCTCATTATAATAATTAAAGCACAAAATATTAAAAATTTTCGAGTATCGCTAATAGGAAATTTAATAGCGTCCATTATAATTTCACGTAAATTCATATTTATCACATAACTTAACTGTTTTACAAATATATATTTTTAGATAATAGTATTTAAAATTTAAAGTATGTAACGAATAACCAAATAAACTTCATAACACATGTTTGGTGTTTGTATAACTGAAATTGCCATAATCTTAATATATACGAATAATCATAAACTATTAATAAGAGGCATAACATGAACAAAAAAATGGTTACATTAATTCTTGTCATATTAATTTCCTTTTGTTTTATAGGTATTGTCGTAGCACACAATACTACACATGCTGATAAAAATTCATCAGATCATGGCAAAACAATTGATAATAAAACACCTGACAAGAACATTACTCCAGATAAAAACGATTCGCACAATAAATCCAAAAAAAACTATATTTTAGCTCAGGGAAGTGGAAATGACATTAGATTTAGTGATGGGTATAGAGGATTTATTCTTGATTATTCAAAACCTCCTGCAAAAACGGGAGATGAATTCAAACGTGCCTCTACATCGAAGGCCAGTAATTCAAATACACTGAAACTGGCAGTAGTAGAATGCTATAGACAGGGTTCTTCGGGCCAGATTGGACAAATAATGGCGGATTTTGTAAAAACAGGATCTTCCAGTTCCAAGGTCGGTCAAGCGGTTGCAGCCTCACATGAAAGTATAGGCGACCATGCAGTTGTTAAAATAAACGATCATACTGAAGCTGTTTTTAATTTTGAAGTTTTAGAATCTGTATCTGGTAATGAATCTGATTATTTTGCATATACGGTATCTTATAGAACAATCAATAATCAAACTAAAAATTTAACTAATATAACAAATGCAACAAACATTACCAATGCAACCAACGTTACAAATATGACTGCGCTATTCGATAATGAAACAAATGAAACATTATTATATGCGCTTTTGCTTTTACTTGCTGATATGCTATTTGACGCCTGGGAACCTATTATTGAAACTTTAATAAATGACTTTTTAATGTTTATCAATGCTATAGAAGAAATGGCAAAGATGTTTGAAAACATTATGGCCGAAATTCAGTCGATGATGGATGCCCTTCAACAATTTTTAAATATGCTTGATTCGCTATGGAAGGAACTTGATGGGCTTTTAAAATTATTGGATCTTATATTGCATGCCATTCAGCAGCTTATAGCATTAATTGAATCTCTTTTGAGTTTCATTATGGCGCTTATCTCTGCGATTATTGCACTTATACAGCAAATTTTAAACTTGCTGTTAGCTTTATTAAATTTCCTTATGGAGATAATCAATCAGCTCATAGCATTAGTTCAAGCAATTTTAGACTTCTTGAAATCAGTCGGCAGTTTCTTGGTTAATGTTATTGAAAATGCATTAATTATAATAGGCACATTCGTGATTATTGCAGTCGCAGCATTTGTTTACAACAGAATAAGATCATCTTAATCTTAATCTTATTCTTTTTCTTTTTATTATCCTTAAGAAACCAGCATAAAATCCTTTTTTTTAAATATTTCAATTAATTTATAATTATTTTAAATTAAAAAAAGCAGTTTTAAATCTTATGTTAAAATAAAATATATTCAATATAAAATTTTTAAAAAATAAAAAATAAAAGCAATCAAAAGATTGCTTATTAAATTTCTAATCCATATATAATCCTATTCCTTGGATGATTAAAGATACACCAATAAGGATTGCCGCATAAATTGGACTTGTGAGTGAAAATCCTCCAAGAGCAAATGCTATTATACCTAAAAGTATAATCAATATTGAAAAAATTTTAGATATTTGTGTGTCTGAAATAAGACCAACTATACCTGCTAAAACAAGTAAAATACCAATGATATAGAATTGGAATCCTAAAAGGAAGGATAATGCATTAATGTTAAATGTAAATACAAACCCACATAAAATGGCCAGAATTCCAATTATAATATTTCCTGCTGTAAATCCAGCTAATATTAATGCTATACCAAAGAATATTAAACTTATTCCAATAAGTATGGATATTACTCCCGTACTAAAAAACGGGAAGATTATAAAAAATAATCCTAAAATTACGGATAATATTCCAGATACTTTATTTGGTTCCATTATTTTTCCTCCATAAATTTGTATATTCACTTTTTTCAAGTGAAAAGTAAAAATTCAAAAAGCATTACGCTTCTTATATTTTATTATCTTTTTTACACTATTTAATTATTTTTATGGAATGCGTTTTTTTTTTTAAATGGTTAATGCGGCAGAAATGACATTGGCCATATATTTCCAAATATTTTCTATCATTTTAATTGCTTCATGGTTTAATTAAATTGGATGTGTTGAAATTTCTCATAATTTAATGTAATCTGTATTTCATTAAATGCAATGTCATAAAAAATTAATTTGTTTTTCAACTGTTCATGGGGGATATCAACTACTTTTAAGGCATATTTCAATAATTATCGTGGCAGTTAATGTTGATAAATTAATTGTTGTAAATAGCAATATTCATGATTTAATATACTTTATATAATTTTTATATATTTTTTGGCATTTTTGTTTAATTATATTTATACATAGACAAATCCATAATATATATTATAATTAATAATATTTGTATAAAAATAGAATTTCAAATAATTTTTTTGATTATGTGTATGATTATGGGTTTGATAGAATGAATGATAAAACTATTTCTTTCAATGAACATTTATCAGAATTATGGGAATGTTTTGATGAATCAACATTGATTTCTCCAAATAAAAATGGTGATAGGGAAAATGGTAAAATAGATAAATCTGAATACTCAATTGAAAAAGAAAATCTAATTGAATTTGCCAATTCCAATTCAATTTCAATCAGTGAGCTTTTGTTAGCAGGTTTAACTTTAACACTTAATAAATTTAATTTTTCACATGAAACTTTAATTTTTAATGAAAATAATGTTCCATTTGCCACTAAACTTGAAACCAGAGATGTTTCTATTAAAAAATTTTTAGAAAAAATTCATGAAAATTATGATATTTCTTTACATTATGACGAGTATTATGATAGTGATGAATTTCTATTAAAACCCGAATTTTACTATTCTTTCAATCAAAAAGACTGCTGTGGTGAATTTTGTAATTATTTGAGCCTAATTGAAAGTGATGAATTTGTTTCATTGTTATTATATTACAATAATGAATTATATACGAAAGATTTCATTGATTTGTTCTTATCAAGCCTTGAAAAAATCATTAATCAAATTATTGGCTCTGACATCAGTAAAACAAATATCTGTGATATTGCAATTGAAAATGATGATGGAAATGTAGTATTTGATGAAGTAGATCTTCCCTTTATTCATAAACGTTTTGAAAGGCAAGTTGAGGAAACTCCAGACAATACTGCATTGATTGCAAGTGATGCTACATTAACATATGAAGAACTTAATCAAAAAGCCAATAGAATTTCAAATGCACTTATCAAAAAAGGAGTTAAACCAAAAAGTAACATTTTGATAATGCTTCCAAGAAATTCTAATCTTATTTCAGCCATTTTGGGAGTTTTAAAAGCAGGCTGTGCATTTATTCCAATTGATATTGAATATCCTAAAGGCAGAATCAGGTATATTTTTGAAAACAGTAATGCAGATTATTTAATATCCAATGCGTGCATTGAACAATCAATAGACGTTAGTGAATTGCTTTTGGAAGAAGATGTTTCTAATCCTCAAGTAGACATTTCTCCACAAGATTTGGCATATATGATTTACACTTCAGGGTCAACAGGAAATCCTAAGGGAGTTATGATTACTCATAAAAACATTACAAATCTGTTCTCCAAAAGCAAAGATAATATAATTTATAATGCTTATATGAAGATGAATAAGATACTTGCTCTTTCAACGGTTTCTTTTGACGCATTTTTACTAGATTTCATGTCTTTAACATTTGGTTTGGAAGTTGTGCTGGCAAATGATAATGAAATAAAAAATATTGCCGATTTAACTGATTTGATTAAAAGGGAAAAACCGGATTCACTTCCGATTACAGTGCCTTCACGTTTAAGACAATATATGGAATATGATGAATTTGTCAAGGAATTGAATGATTTCAGATATATCGCTCTTGGTGGTGAAATGATTCCTCATGACCTGGTTGTGCAGCTTTTGGAATTTTCTGACCTTGAAATATTTAACCTTTATGGCCCAACAGAGGTATCAGTAACATGTAATGGGATTAAAATCACTGATGCAGATAACATTACTGTTGGAAAGGCACTGCATAATTTCATTACGGAAGTTAGGGATATTGATGGAAAATTAGTGCCTTCTGGAGTAATGGGTGAGCTCTATATTGGCGGTGTCGGGGTCGGTAAAGGATATTATAATATGGAAGATAAAACCAGGGAAGTGTTCTTAACCATAAACGGCATTGCATATTATAAGAGTGGAGATTATGCGATAAAACTTCCAAATGATGAATTAGTAATCAAAGGAAGAATTGATAATCAAATCAAATTAAGAGGATTAAGAATTGAAATTGCTGAAATAGAAAAAAATATTAATCGTTTTCCCAATATAAAACAGGCTGCTGTTGCAATTAAAGAGATAAATAATAATGAACATTTATGCGCCTATTATACTGCAGAAAGTGAGATTGATTCCAGAAGTTTAAAAGATTATCTAAAAAATAAATTGACATATTATATGGTTCCAACAGTATTTATGCAGATTGATGAAATGCCACAGGCTCCAAATGGTAAAACAGATGTTAAAAAACTTCCAACTCCGTCATTAGCTTTAGATCATGTGGAAGCTGAAAACGAAACTGAAGAAAAACTTTTTGAACTTGTTTCAGCTATTACCAATACAAATGATTTCGGAACAACTAATGATTTATATTCATTAGGATTTTCATCATTAACTTTAATGCAGTTAAATTCTATGATATGGAATGAAACTGGAGTTAAATTGGATATTTCTTCTATATTGGATAAGCCTACAATTAAAAGTTTGGCCCGCAGTATCGATAATTATATTGAAAGCATTGATGTTGATGAAATAATTGATTTGGCTAAAGAAAAGGATTATTTCCCATTAACTTCAAGCCAATTGGGAATTTATTATGAATGTATGCAGAATTTGGAAGAAATAAAATATTCTGTACCTTATTGTATGAGGTTCAAAAGCAGTATTGACCCAATTAAGCTCAAAGAAGCTATTATTACAACAATTGAATCACATCCATATCTTAAAACTAGAATTGTAAATACTGATGATGGTGAATTAAAGCAAAAAAGAGTTGATGATATAGCTATTGAAGAAATCGAAATTGTGGAAGTTGATGAGATAACTAATGAAGAATTAGTTGAAAATGATGTGCGTTCTTTTGATTTAATAGATAATCAATTATTTAGATTTAAAATATATAAAACACCTTCTCAAACAGTATTGTTTTCAGATTTGCATCATATAATAACTGATGGTGTTTCACATGAAATTCTTTTCGAAGACATTGCAAGAGCATATCATGGAGAAGAAATTGAAAAAGAGAAAATCGATGGTTACACTTACAGTCTTATTGAGCAAATAAACAGTGAAAATGAGGTTTCTAAAAAATATTTCCAGAATAAATTAAATCAGGGAATTGAATCTACAGTTTTAACTTCTGATTTAAATGGAAATCCGGACATTGGTGAAATTAAACTTGTTGAGCATGTTTTTGATTCAACTTTTTTTAATCATTTCTGTCAGGACCATGCATTAAGTATGAATGTTTTATTCATGTCAGCTACAATTCTTGCTTTAAATAAATTCACATTCTCTGACAAATCATTAATTACAACTATTTATAATGGTAGAGCAAACCCGGATTACTTCAATACTCAGGGAATGCTTGTTAAAACAATACCTATTATCGTCGATGGTGAAAATAGGGAAATGATGGTTGAAGACTTCCTGGATGAAGTTAACAGAATTTGGAAAGAATCATTAATTCACAGTAATTATCCATACACTAAACTTGCTGAAGATTATGGATTGAAACCGGAGTTCTTCTATGCATACCATCAATTCTTCAAATCAGATGAAGTTATATTTGAAGGCGAAAGCTATTTTAAGGAATCTTTGGATGGATCTGTTGAAATTGAGTATAAAATTAATTTAAATATCTATGATGAAGATGATAAAATCAGATTGGTACTTGAATACAACGACCAGCTATACTCTGAGGAATATATTAACAAGTTTATAGATGCTATAAATTTCATATTTGTCCAATTTTTCATATATGATTTGGATAAATTACGGCTTTGTGATTTAAAATTAAAAAATGATGATGAACTGCATGAATTCAGTGAAGTCGAACTCCCATTTTTACATAAACGTTTCGAAAGGCAAGTCGGCAAAACTCCTAATGATATTGCATTGATTGCAAATGATGCCACATTGACATATGATGAACTCAATCAAAAAGCTAATCGTGTTGCCAATGCACTTATTAAAAAAGGAATCAGACCAAATGCCAATGTTCTGGTGATGCTTCCAAGAAACAGCAATCTCATATCCTCTATTTTTGGTGTATTAAAAGCAGGATGTACATACATACCGATAGACATTGAATATCCTAAAGGTCGAATAGATTATATTTTCGAAAACAGTCAGGCGGATTACATCATATCTGACGGCAGAATCGAAAATTCTATTGACGTAAAAGATTTGCTTATGGAAGAAAATGTTGCCAATCCTCAAGTTGAAATATCCTGTGATGATTTAGCCTATATGATTTACACTTCAGGGTCAACCGGAAATCCTAAGGGAGTAATGATTAGTCATGAGAACATTACAAACCTGTACTATGAAGGTGAGGACAGCATAATTTATGATGCATATTCTAAAATGCATAGAACTCTTGCCATTTCATCAGTATCCTTTGATCCATTTTTACTGGATTTAATGCCTTTGACATTAGGTCTGGAAATGGTGCTTGCAAATGACAGTGAAATGAAAAGCATCAGTGAATTAACTGATTTGATTAAAAGACAAAAGCCTGATTCTCTTACATTTTCTGCTCCGTCAAGATTAAAACAGTATTTGGAATATGATGAATTTGCAAAAGAAGTATTTAACATCAGATATGTTGGTATCGGTGGAGAAATGGTTCCTAAAGACCTGGTTTTACAGCTTCTAGAATATCCTGATTTAGATGTATATAACATTTATGGGCCAACAGAAACAACAGTAACATGTAACATTTATAAACTTAAAGATGCCGACAATCTTACTGTTGGAAAAGCTCTGCACAATTACATAACCGAAGTTAGAGACATTGATGGAAAATTGGTGCCTTCAGGAATAATAGGGGAGTTATATATTGGAGGTATTGGTGTAGGTAAAGGCTATTGGGATATGGAAGAAAAAACCAAAGAATCATTCATAACTATCAATGATATCCCATATTACAAAAGCGGAGATTATGCGATGGAACTTCCGAATGGTGATATAGTAATCAAAGGAAGAATTGACAATCAAATCAAATTAAGAGGATTGAGGATTGAAATCGGGGAAGTAGAATCTGTAATTGGCAATTATCCTGGTATCAAATGGGTTGTTGTGGTAATTAAGGAGATTTATAATAATGAACACTTGTGTGCTTATTTTACAGCAGAAAACCAAATTGATACTGTTGATTTAAAAGCTTTTATAGCTCAATATTTAACTCGCTATATGGTGCCTACAGTATTCATGCAGCTTGATGAAATGCCAATGTCTCCAAACGGTAAAACTGACATAAAGCAATTTCCTGAACCTAAACTGGATTTAGAGTATGTTGTACCTCAGACTCCATTGGAACAGATGCTTTGTGCAATATTTTCATCTGTTTTGGGTATTGAAACCGTAGGTGCGAAAGATAATTTCTTTGAAATAGGAGGTACTTCGCTTATTGCATCTAAACTTATTTTAGAATTAATTAAACGTAATTATGGAGTAAAATATGAGGATATTTTCAATAATCAAACTCCTAGGCAATTGGCAAAGTTTTTATCTAAGGATTATGAAGTAAAAGAAGGCGATTTTGATATCAATGACGATTATGATTATAGTGCCATAAATAATCTTTTAAGTGAAAATACTGTTGAAAGCTTCAATAATGGTGAAAATCAGGAAATTGGTAATGTATTATTGATTGGAGTCACAGGTTATCTCGGAATTCATGTTTTATATGAATATCTTAAAAATGAGGAGGGTAATGTCTATTGTATGATGAGGGAAGGTGAGTTTAGCTCATGCAGATTGCGTTTGGAAGATTTGATGAATTATTACTTTGATGAAGACTTAAGTGATTTATTAAATTCCCGTGTTATTTTAACTGAAGGAGATATTACCAATCTTGATGACTTTAAAAAGCTTAAAAAATATCCAATTGATACTATAATTAACTGTGCAGCTGTTGTAAAACATTATACTGCTGATAATTATATATTTAAGGTAAATGTTGATGGGGTAATAAATGGAATTAAGTTTGCAAAATCAATGGATGCACAATTTGTACAGATATCAACATTAAGTGTACTTTCACCTCCAAAAGATGAAAAATTGGCAGGTGATGTTCAATTTGACGAGAAAACATTATATTATGGACAAGATTTAACTAATAAGTATGTAAACAGTAAATTTTTAGCTGAAAGAAAAGTATTGGAAGCTGCAATTAATGGTTTGGACGTAAAAATCATTAGGATTGGAAACCTTATGGGTCGTTATCGAGACGGTGTATTCCAGAAAAACTATGATACTAATGCATTTTTATCAAATGTCAAATCAATTAAAAACATTCAAGCTATTTCCAATTCTATGTATAATGCTAAAATAGAAATGAGTCCAATTGATTGGACTGCAAAAGCTATTCTTAAATTAGCTAAAACTCCAAAAGAATGTAGGGTATTTAACTGTCAAAACAATAATTTCATTCACAATAAAGATCTTATTGATGCATTAAATTCATTGGGTTATGAAATCAAACAGGTCACTAATAAAGAATTTGTAGAAATATGTAGGGAAAATCTTGATGAAAATATTCAGGGAATGATTACATCCGACATGTCATTTGAGGATTCACAAGGCTCAGCAGATGCTTATGAAACCCGTGTTAATATCAATCAAACTATTGAAATATTACATGAGTTAGGATTTAATTGGCCAAAACCCGATCAGAATTATCTTATAAAATTTATTGGATATTTAGATAATTTAGGATTTTTTAATTAAAAAGGACTATTATATGTAATCAATATTTTTAAGATGATATTTGGACAATATGGGCTGTTAAAAGGAATTGAAAGTTGCATTATCTCAAGAATTTGTTAATTTTTTTTGACAGGTACATATAACATAATTAATACATTAATTTTTAAAATTTTTTGATGAATTTATAGTTAGTTTTTTTTTGTTTTCTGAACTTCAGAATATGTGATATTAAAAAAATAAGAAAACAACAGAAGAAATCTCAGTAATTTAGTTTTTTTCTTCTATTGCTTTTAAAGAACAAAATCTTATTTAAAGATTGTTTTTTACTTAATTAATTTACTTTTTTTGTTTAAATGTATCTGCAACTTTTTTGAGAGTGTTTAAATTGTCGGATTCAAGTGAAATTATTTTGGATCCGTCATGGTAAGTTAACATATATTTGTAATGTGTGACATTATTTGGAGCTTTAGATAAATCGGTAATAGTCCAGTTACCATATGTTTCATTGGTTTTATAATCTTGATTTTGAACTACAACACGTACATAATCTTCAGCTGAATTAACTACGGATGAACCTGTCAGTACATCCACTTCTTTTAAATCTGATGAATTGGAAGTTACATTGAATGAATTTATCGTTAGATCGGATATTTTTTTAGTAGAGTTTACAATTTTAGTATCTGCAGGTAAATCTAATGTAAATTTATCAAATTCTACGGTTTTATTGGCAGGTGCTGAATTTCCACCTAAGAAGTCTAAAAATCCGGCACTTGCTACATTTAGGCAAGAAACTACGGCCAATGCAATTACTAATATAGTGACCATTTTTTTAATATTCATTTTTATTCCCTCATGTTTTTTAAAAATATGATGGCGGTTGTTAAAAAATGTATAAGTTATATCACATAATTAAATAAATAATATTCATTAAATTTATTAAAATTTAAATTAATATTTAATCATATGATATATTTTTAAACAAAAACCTATCATATGGTTGTAGTTTATATAAATTTAAATATATACTTTACTGTAAATTTGGGGATATGTCTGAAATGTTACATTAAGTGTTTAGTATTTCGATAGTATTATTAAATAGCTTACTATTAAATATATTATTGAAATATAATTTTTTCAAAATTATTCACATGGCCTAAAAGATAGCATAATTGAAATTAACAATTTAGGAAAAATGATGAATTCTCAGAATAACTCTAAAAATATGCTGGTATAAATTTAGGCTCAATTATGGGGGATTTGTATAAAAGTCCGATGAATTTTTAATTAATCAGATTGCTGTTGGACTTTTTGAATTATTGGGATTTATAAAAATAAGTGGGTTAAAATATGAGAGACATTGATGAACTTAAAAAAACACCAGGATTATCACTGAAAAGATATTTGGTACTTTTTATTGCAAATTTTATAGGAATATATTTAATTAGTTTTGGATTTGATTTTTCCATTGCCAATTTTAATGAAGTTATTCTATTCATATTTTTCATCAGTATTTTCAATGCCATATTCTGGCCAATTCTAACAAAGATATTCATGCCATTTTTCGTTTGGACTTTTGGAATTGCAGCTATTGCTTTAAATGGGGGAATTTTTGCATTTTTCGGACCATTTTTTGGTATACACATTACCGGATGGAATATAATATTAACTCCAATATTAATAGCATTGATTACACTTATTATATCAACCATATTTTCACTGGATGATGATGGAGCATATTATCAGGCAGTGTTAAGGGAAGCTCAAAAGAAAAGAAAAGGAGATATTAAGGATTATCCTGGAGTAATAATTGTGGAAATTGATGGTCTTGCTTATGATGTTTTATGTGAAGCTATCGACAAGGGTTATATGCCTACCGTCAAGTCAATGATAGACGGCAAAACCCATACCCTTAAAAAATGGGAAACCGATTTGTCCTCACAGACAGGGGCCAGTCAGGCAGGAATTCTTCACGGAAATAATGATAATATTACTGCTTTTAGGTGGGTTGAAAAAGAAAATGACAATCAGATAATGGAATGTTCTGGACTTACAAAAGTTAAAATACTTGAAGATAGAATATCTGATGGAAATGGATTGCTTGTTGAAAATGGAGCGAGCAGATCCAATCTATTTTCGGGAGATACAGATGATGTAATATTTACTTTCAGTAAAATAACTGATTTGAAAAAACTATACAATGGCGCATGGTTTTCCATCTTTTCAAATCCCAGCAATTTCGCACGTATAGTTGTATTGCTCATTGAAGACATGATTCGTGAGATATATTCTCAATTAAAACACAAAATATTAAACATCCGACCAAGGATTTCACGGGGAATCATTTATATTCCAGCAAGGGCAGCTACAAATGTATTCATGAGGGAAATCAATACAGAAACACTGGTTGGAGATATGATGGTTGGAGATATTGATGTTGCTTATTCCACATATTTGGGTTATGATGAAATTGCCCACCATTCCGGAGTTAGGGATGAAGATGCATGGTTTGCCCTTAAAGGAATGGACAAACAGATTAAACATTTGTTTAATGGAAACAAATATTCTCCAAGAGAATATCAATTCGTGATACAGTCTGACCATGGCCAAACTAATGGTGCAACATTCAAACAAAGATATGGGCAGTCATTTGAAGATTTTATCAAATCCCTGCTTCCTCAAGACATCAGCATGTATGCCAACATGTCTTCAAACGAAGACCATTTTGCAGAAGTACATATTCCATTTTCAGATAAAATTGATTTCATTAAAAACAGAAACAAAAAAGATGAAGAAAAAGAGCTATCGGACTCTGAAGTAATTGTTCTTGCATCAGGAAATCTTGCAATGATTTATCTAACCCAATGGAATCATAGATTAACCTATGAAGAAATCAACAATATGTTTCCAGAGCTGATTCATGAAATCGTCAGTAATGAATATGTGGGATTTATTTTAGTTAGATCCTCTCAAAAGGGTGACATGGCAATAGGTAAAAACGGAACATACTATCTTGATAATGATGAAATTGAAGGGGAAAATCCTCTTGAAGGCTTTGGAGACAACATTGTTCATCATTTAAAAAGAAGCAGTTCCTTTAAATACGTTCCAGACATTTTAGTCAACAGTTTTTACGATGCTGAAAAGGATGAGGTTTGTGCCTTTGAAGAGCTGGTTGGAAGCCATGGCGGAGTTGGAGGAAGCCAATCAGAACCGTTTATTTTATATCCTTCAGATTGGAATGTTCCTGATGAGGAAATTGTGGGAGCAGAAAACATCTACAAAGTACTGAAAGCAAATTTAGCCAATATTAAAAAGTCTAAAAGTAATAAATGATTCAAAAACATCAATCAATAATGATATTCTCTCCTGTGGTAGAAATGAGGGATGTGAAAATTTTTCCATGCGGGAGTGTCCGAAATTAGTCAATTATGTTAATACTAATCACTAAAATGGATATTACTAAAAATTTCAAATGAATTTAATGTAAATTTTTAAAATCCGCTAAATTTATTTTTTATTTAATTAAAAAACAACTTTTCACCAT
>NZ_JAZRJY010000113.1:0-5130 GCF_045646045.1 Methanobrevibacter sp.
GAGTAGTAGTGGCAACAATAGTGAAATTTTGACCAATTTCTAAATTCAAAGTTTTATTGTTTACATCTACGCGGGCTTCATACCTAATGCTGATATTGCCGTTATTGATTATTACATCGTCCAATCCAATATATGATGCACGTATATTATAGTCGCCGACATCATCAAATGTGTGTAATGCCCACCAGGTTCCATTAGAGGCATAGGT
This sequence comes from Methanobrevibacter sp., assembly GCF_045646045.1. Taxonomy (GTDB): domain Archaea; phylum Methanobacteriota; class Methanobacteria; order Methanobacteriales; family Methanobacteriaceae; genus Methanocatella. The sequence goes on from NZ_JAZRJY010000113.1 coordinate 209, forward strand.
TGCATTAATTTCAGTACCGTTTGGAAGGATAAATAGTAATTTACCTTTCATGACTTCATTTGGAATATTGGATTTTGCAGTGATATTAACTGTTTTATTGTTGGTTGTCTTGGATGTGACATTCACGTTGAATTTAGTGTTGTTTGAAGTCGTATTTACTTTTTCAGTGTAGTATGAATCTGTGTCATGACAAACACCAATGAAATAATTATCTCCAACATTTCTGTTTAAAACAATCCTACCATTCGCATCCGTAACATAAACCTCATGGGAAACAATTTCATTATTAATAACTATACTAACAGTGATATTTTGGCCGGCTTCCTTATTGGATCTTGAAGGAGTAATAGAAGAACTGCCGGTGTTTGCAATTCCGTTTGCACCCCAGTATGTAACATTGGTGAAACTAACATCATCTGAAGAATAAATTGCGTTTAAAAGGTTGTCGTTACCGGTAAAAGTAATTGTAATGTTATTTTCATTTTTAATTACTTCTAAAGCTTCTGAATTAGCCCTATTGTTTAAGAAAATAGAATTGGAAACAGTTTTAGTGGCAGATGTAGTGTAGAAGTAAATTGCAGAACCCGTAGTCGCATTATTACCAGTAAAATTACAATTTGTCACATTACCATTATTCACGAAGAAAACCGCACCACCAAGAGTTGCAGTGTTGCCAGTAAAATTACAATTTGTTACACTACCAGAATACATGTAAACTGCACCACCCAAACTATTAGAACCAGTTGCTTTATTGTTAGTAAAATTACAATTTGTTACACTACCATCTCTCAGGAAAAAGACAGCACCACCCCAACTGTAATCCCCAGTTGCTTGGTTAGCAGTAAAATTACAATTTTCAACAGTACCTGATTGACTAAAGTAAATTGCTCCACCATCACCATTATAGTTTGCATTTTTAATGGTGAGATTTTTAATTGTTACTCCAGATGCGGTTACATAAAATGCCCTATGGCCTAATCCTGCCATGTCGATAACTGCACCGTTACCATCAATTACGCCAGAATTAGTGATTTCGATGGTCTCGCCGTCGCCATCAGCATAAGTATAATTGCCTTTAATTAATGTTATATCTCCGCCGGAGTTAATCTGTTGTCTTAAGTAAGTGTAGTTGTATTCACCAGCACCTAATATGTCAACATCATTTCCCACACTCAAAATTTCGTCATTTCCACTTGCAGATACTGTTTGTGTATCGTTTGTATTAATATCAGTCGCACTGACTGAACCTATTAAAAGAAACAATAGTACGACCAGTAATATTGTAAAAATGTGCTTTTTTAATTTCATTTATTTTTTTCTCCCATTTTGAATATTATTCTAATAAAAATGTTTTATACTATACAAACAATCTTGAAAGGTTGTGCTTTGTGAATAAAACATTTATATGGTTAAAGTTTTGTCAACAAATATATTTATATATTATGAAATTATATTCTGCATAGGGTGATTGCTTTTTGAAAAGTAGTTGATGCGGGTGGATACTGTTAATATTATTTCTGATTCATTTTTTTGGCCTATTTAATTTTTAACAATAATTCATTATCAAAAATCCTATAATATTATTTCCTAATTCATACGAAACATTATCTAAAAATAACTTTACAGCAATACTCCTGTTAAATGATTATTGCCCATCATTATTTAATAAATTACTAAGTAACTTATTAATTTACTTGTGGCTGATTGCAGGAATTATTGGACATAATTATTTTTTCATGATATCCACAACAGTAATCACTTAATTTAATCCCAAATGATTTTTTTACATAAATATAGGTTCTACCAATTTAATTACTTCATCTTTGTCAATTGATTCTTCGTCTATACCTTCCTGAGCTAATTCTAATGCATATTCCCATAGTACCCTATCAATTTTTTCTTTTTGGTAATCAGAGATTGAAAACCCCATAGATTTTGAATGTTTTTCAACTATGCCTTTTAAAACAAATAATAAATCATAAATCTGTGGATTATGTGTGGAAAAATTCCTATCTTGTGATGATCCATACATCCATTTAGCTTCTTTATTACGTTGTTTGTTATAAGCTCTATGGATAATACTTTCGATATATTTTTCATCTACGAATAAATCATTATCTTTTTCTATATCTTCATTATATATTTGCATGACTAATTTCATTAGGTTATTTTCGTTAACTAATTCATGACTGGATGCATATTCTTGTATTTTAGTTATATCATTTGCACGAGCGATATTGTTTAATCTATCTTCAATATTATTTACTTGGCCAGATAATGTTATGTTACGATTTTCTAACTCGCTGATTTTTTCTTCATACTCCTGTCTTAATTTTTCTGTTTCTTCTTCATGTTTTCTTTTTTCCTCTTTGAATTGACTTTGTAATTCATTATATGCATCACTATTTATCATCACATCATAATGAGCATATATAGTGAATTTATACATGTGTTTTTTGTACTCTTCCCTTACTCTATTAATATCTCTTTTAAAATAGGTTTCTTTTATTGGACTTGGTTTCCTACCTTGAATAAAATTAGCAAAATCCGCATCTTCTATTACACTGGCATTAAACTTTCTGATTCTATGGCTACTGAAAAATCCATACAATCCTCTCTTACCCCATTGAAATTTCTCATTAATCAGTTTAAATGCTGTGGATACTCCATCTGGAGATAATTGGAAAAAATGGTCATCATCTGTTAAACCCATACCCTCCGCTTTAAGATAGTTTATGCAAAATTGTGTTGCTTCGGGAGTTATTGGTGCATAATAAGTATAATTTGTTTTCTGTCTTTTCATTTTGAATACAGGAATTACTTCCAATTGATCACATTTTCCATCTAAGTCATTGATAATATCACTTGGTGTTTCTGGATTATTACAGAATGGTTTAACTCCTTCTAAAAATTGTTTGAAAGTGAAATTAACTAATTCCATCCTTGCAGCACCATTACATGCAGCAAATATAAATAGTGCTTTGTGTTTTGCTTTTTTTGTAGATTCTATGGCAGTTTTGATATCATTTATTGTAGGTAAATCTTCAAAACCAATAGAATCATTTGGTGATTCAGTTAAAACAGCATTTGGTATTTCTGGAAGTTCTACTCCATAAAAACGATATAATGCTTTTGCACATATCATATTTGTTTTTATAGTTGAAGCTTTATATTCTAAGTCATTGATTAAATGTGTTCTAAAATTTAGTAATCGTGTTCTAATTTTTCTTCTTGCTAAACGAACACTATTTTCTTCATCTCTTTCGGCTTCGTTTACTAATTCTTCTAATGTTAACTGATGATAGTTAGTATAATTCTTTAAACAGTTGCGGTATTTTTTTTTAGAATTATTAGATAGATTTTTTTCACTACATAGCGAAATGAAAATTTCATCTTCTTCAACATTGTAATTTTCCAGTGCCATGTAGTGTATATCTATCCTTCCTACTATAAAAGTAGGGTGGTTCTATACGATTCCTTGTGCGTTCATTGCGTCAACAACTTTTTTGAATCCTGCAATATTTGCTCCTGCCACATAGTTTTTACCTAAATCATATTCATCAGCAGCATCAGCAGCATCAGCAAAGATGTTTTCCATAATAGTTTGGAGTTTTGCATCAACTTCTTCAAATGTCCAAGCTAATCTTTGTGAGTTTTGTGACATTTCTAAAGCGGAAGTAGCTACTCCGCCAGCATTGGAAGCTTTACCTGGTGCGAATAAAACATCGTTTTCTTGTAAGAATTCTGTTGCTTCAATAGTAGTTGGCATGTTTGCTCCTTCAGCAACTGCTAAAACACCATTTTCAACTAAAGTTTTAGCATCTTCTAATTGTAATTCGTTTTGAGTAGCACATGGTAATGCAATGTCACATTTAACAGTCCATACACCTTTACCTTCGTGGTATTCGGCAGACGGTCTTGCTTCAGCATATGCAGTTAATCTTTCACGCCTTACTTCTTTTACTTCTTTTAATAATTCTACGTCGATTCCTTCTGGGTCGTAAATCCAACCAGTTGAATCGGAACAGGTTACAGGTTTACCACCTAATTGTTGAGCTTTTTGGATAGCATAAATTGCAACGTTACCTGCACCGGATACTGCAATGGTTTTTCCATTAATATCAATATCGTTTGCTTTTAACATTGCGTTTGTAAAGTATAATAAACCATATCCGGTAGCTTCAGTTCTTGCAAGAGAACCGCCAAAGGTTAATCCTTTACCAGTTAATACTCCTTCGTATAAACCTCTGATTCTTTTGTATTGACCGAATAAGAATCCGATTTCACGACCACCTACACCGATATCTCCTGCAGGTACATCAGTATCAGCACCAATGTATTTACATAATTCGGTCATGAAACTTTGACAGAATGCCATGATTTCTCTGTCAGATTTTCCTTTTGGATCGAAGTCTGATCCACCTTTTCCTCCACCAATTGGAAGTCCGGTTAAAGAGTTTTTGAAAATTTGTTCAAATCCTAAAAATTTGATGATACCTAAGTTTACTGAAGGGTGGAAACGTAATCCTCCTTTGTATGGTCCAATAGCTGAATTGAATTGGACACGGTATCCTGTGTTAACATGTACTTGTCCGTTGTCGTCAGTCCATGGGACACGGAATTTGAATTGTCTTTCTGGATTTGTTAATCTTTCAAGAAGTGCATTTTTCTTGAATTCTTCTTCATTTTCTTCAATAACAACCCTTAAGGATTCCAATACTTCGCGTACAGCTTGATGGAATTCTGGTTCTGAAGGGTTTTGTTCGATAATAGTTTCAATTACTTCATCTACGTATGACAAAATTATTCCTCCATCATTATAAAAAATATCATTTTAATATGACACTTAACTTTATGTATTTTCTTATATTTAATAGTTTTCAATTTTTTTAAAAAAAGTAGGATATAATTAATTATATCTA
>NZ_JAZRJY010000114.1:0-25102 GCF_045646045.1 Methanobrevibacter sp.
TTAAATAAGATTTTCATTATTAAAATTAATATAAATACAATATTATTTTAACTAAATTATACTAAAGAAAAAAATTATTGAATCCATAATTAATCTGAATCCAAACTTTCACCAAATCTTTTAATAAATATTTTAGCCCAGATATAACCTACCATTCCTCCGGCAAAACATCCTAAAACTATACCTGCATATATTCCAACCAAACCCCATCCAAATATGAAAGTAAAAAGATATGTAAATAAGACTTCAAAAATTAAAGATCTTAATAATGTAAGTATTAAAGAATAAACTCCTTTACCAACACCCTGGAAAAGCATGGAAGACATCAGACCTTGAGGAATTGCAAGAACAAATAAACTTAAAATAGATATTGCAGTTGCAATTTCAGAAGACATTCCTGCACTGGAAGCAGAATATGAAAATAGTGATGCTATTTGATTTGAAAATATAATCATTATTGCTCCAATTATAACTGAAAGAAGTAGACCCATTTTAATTGAATAGCTATGGGTTATTCTTAAATTTTCTACATTACATGCACCATATGCAACACCAGATACGGTTATTACTGCAGTTCCAATACCAATTAATGGAATCATAGCAAACTGAATTATCCTCATTGCTGCAGTATACACTGCTACAGCTGTTGTTCCTGACACATACACAAACATCCAATTAAGAAAAATAGCTAAGGCTGAAAATATAATATTTTCAAGTGTTGATGGAACGGCAACCAATAATTCCTCAACAATAATATTTTTATCAAATGAAAAGTTTTTAAGTGATAAATCCAAAAATAAATCTTTTTTAATCCAAAACCAATATGACATTACGAGACCGGCTAAAGCACATGAAATTACAGTTGCCCAGGCAGCACCAATAATACCCAAGTTCAAAACATAAATCATTATTGGATCCAGAACTGCATTTATTACAGCAGTAACCGCAATTACAATGGTTGCTCTTCTCATATCCCCTTCAGATCTAAATATTGCTGAAGCTACATTAGCATATACAAATACAAACAGGAATCCAAATATAATATAACCATAATCAAGAGAATATTTTAAAGTAGAACCTGCACCCATAGCAATTAATAATTGTGGCATTATTAAAAGCACCAATACAGTGCAAAAAGCAGATATAATTATACATAAAAGAATTCCATGCAAAGCAGCATTATTTGCCCGTTTATCATCTTTTGCTCCAATATAACGTGAAATTAAGGAATTAGCACCAGCACCGATACCTCCACCCAAACCAACAAAAACAATATATAATGGAGAGATAAATCCAACTGCTGCAAGAGCATCTGCACCTAACCCCGCAACCCAAATACTGTCTGCAATATTATATATCATGGTTAGAATCATTGATGCCATCATAGGAATACTTAATTTAATAATAGCCTTTTTTGGATCTCCTCTAATCAAATCAATATTACTATTTTCTTCAGCCATTTAATATCAAACCTCATCTTGAACCAAATATTATTTAACTACGAATCATTTTAATAAGTAGTTGTAATTTTTTATCTCAATATCTTTAAAATAATATTGTACAAAATCATTTAAAATATTTTTGTAAATTAATGCTACATTAATTATAATTGATTCTAACAAATGAAAAACATGATATAGATTTCGTATCTGAAAAAATAATAATTTAAAATAGAAATTAATAAAATGAAAAACAGCTATGATAAAAAGGATAGAAAATATATTAACTTAATTTTAATAGTGCGTAAAATTAATCTTTTAACATTTCAAATTCATCATACGTATTGGATTTTATAACGTCCAAGAAGAATTTTCTTTTAACGGGACCCAATTCATTTAAAAAATCATCATAGTATATAGAATCTCTAATTTCCAAATAATCATCATGAATCAAATCAAACAATGGTCTTTTACATTTATCTACAATTTCAGACAAAGCAAATTTAGGTCCATTGATTTTATACGCAATTAAATCAAATTTATAATCTTCATAAAATCCATTGTCAATGAAGCGTTTCATTAACTCCTGACCTGCAGGAACCGTATCCAAATAATTGCAATCTATAATATCCGTGATTGAATTAGCATGTTTTCTGTGATAGTAAAGATGTCTTCTGATAATAGATATTTTTCGGGCCTTTAAAAAAATTTCAAAGAAAAACGGCATATCCTCAAAGTATATTCCCTCTACAAATTTAACATCAGATTCCTTTAAAAATGCATTTTTATATATCTTTTGACATGCATTCACCGATAAATCAAATAAAAAATCTTTACATTCAATTGGAGCAAACACCCTATTATCAAAGGATTCATCAAATGAATTTAAATCAAACCAGTCATTTCCAGAAATACTGCCTGTTTCATCATCATAATATTTTATCTGAAACATTGAAATATCCGTATTCCTAGATTTGGCTTCACCATATGCAATTTCCAATGCATCCTCACTAAACCAGTCATCCCCATCAAGAAATACCACATATTCTCCAGAGGCTTCTGCCATAGCCTTATTTCTTGAAGCACCAAGTCCAATATTTTCCTGATTAATCAATATAATACGTTTATCATCATAGGATTTGATAATATCTAAAGTGTTGTCTGTTGATCCGTCATTGACTATGATAAATTCAAAATCATCCAATGTCTGATATAAAATACTGTCAATAGCTTTTCTAACAAATTTTTCTTCATTAAAAACACATAGAATAACAGATACTTTCATATTAACTGCCTGATTAATTTTAAAATTTCAAAAATATTATCACCAATCAATAAATCATGCTTGGTATTATCTAAAATAATTAACTTTGAATTGCGAATATTATCTTTCAATATATTGGTCAAGTTTAAAGAGATGATTTCATCATCACGGCCATATAATATTAATGTTTCATTATCTATTTTTGATAATTGGCCGGTAACATTAAATTCACCACCAACATCAATTGCATTTTTAATTGCTTTAATGTTGGCTGTTTCAGCTTTCATTTTTTTAGCAACTTCTAAAACTTCCCTATTTTCATCATAAACATCCTGAGGCATAACATATTTGACAATAACATCAAAAAAGGTTTCATAAGAAATATTTATAGCATTTTTAAACTCTTTAAATTTGGATTCTAAATTATCATCATTTTCACTGAAAGTAGACATTAAAACCAGTTTTTCCACTAATTCAGGATGTTTTAAAGTGAAGGTCAATGCTATATTTCCACCTAAAGACAGACCTATTAAACTTGCTTTTTTAATATTCAATTTTAAAAATAAAGTGTATAAATCATCTGAAAGCAAATCCATTGAAAAGTCTTCATCTCCCAATTCGGACTCACCATGACCTCTGAGATCATATATTAATACTTTATATTCATCACTTAACATTAGGGATAACCTTCTCCAATAGTCAAGACTATCACTTAAGCCATGGATAAAAACAATTGTTTTTTCTCCGCTTCCTTCAAAGACATAGTTTATATCAACCATAATATAAATTAACAAATTATTTTTATAAAAAGTTTAGCATCATATTTAATATAAAGTAATGGTAATATTATACAATATGAAAACAAAATTAAGATTAGCTAAAACAATTTCAACTTTTACAAATCCACCTATCATATGCATACCATTATTCCTGATAATTTGTTTAACATTATCCATTGATAATTTGTGGGAGTTTCCTGTTTTAGAATTGATATCTATAATTTTTTCAACAATTTTACCTAGTGCAATCATTATATCCTGGGCTAAAAAAACTAATAACGACAATGACATATCAAAAAGACAAGATCGTCCAATTCCTTTAATTGTTGGAGCTATCTCATACTTTATTGGTTTTTTAATCTGCAGATTTTTAGGATTTAATGACTTTTTAACATTCCTATTTTTGTGTTATACAATCAACACGATTATTGTTATGCTGATTACAACACAGTGGAAAATCAGTATTCATACAACAAGTTTAAGCGGACCTGTTTGTGCTTTAATTATACTTCTAGGCCCTATAGGTGCATTATTCGGCCTATTATATCCAGTTATAATATGGTCTAGAGTGATATTGAAAAAACATACCATATCACAGGCTATTTCAGGCGGTGTTTTAGGATTTATTTTAACTGCAGTTGAAATGTTTTTATTTATTTTCATATTCAATTTGAATGTTGGAAATATCTATCCGTTTGCATATGTTTGCGGATTCATTTTAGCCATTATATTTACACCAATTGTTTTAGGCATATTTACATATATCAATTATTATAATCCGCTAGTATTTTATTTGGTCGAGATTATTGGATTTTGCTTTTTTATGGCTGTAACGTCTATTGATGTTATAATAATATATGTTTTGACTACAATAGTTTCTATTTTAATAAGTAATTATGCTGGTGAAAAGTTTTCCTGGTATAAAATAATAAGAAGTAGTTAAGTGTTAATATAACACTTATCTATCAATAATTCTTCCTACATCGATTTTTTTAGTATTGTAATTTACAGCTTTGTGAACATCATTTAATGAACTTTTTAGGTTAGCTGCAATTACTTCACGTAATTCATCATCAAATGGAGCTGTTTTATCTCCATAAAACTCACATATTTTTGAAATTTTTTGGTCTTCAAGGAAAATGAAATATTCTTTCCAGTGTTCAGTTAACTCTCCTAAAAGACTTTCAATATGAATAAACTCTTTATTTAATTGTTTTGCTTTTTCATATGCTTCCTTTTCTAACGCAGAGAATTCAGCCACTTCTTCTTTAGTGTAATCATTTAATATTTTTTTATCAGCCATTTTTTCCACCTAAAAAAATGAATTAGTTAGTAATAATTATTATTTTCTATAATATTTAATATTTTTGTGTAAATTCAATTTAAAAAAAGTTAAAAAAAGGTGATGGAAAAATATTTCATTCTTCCAGAGATTTTTTCCATTCGGCAGATAAAGAATCATCCAAATGCATAGAATCTGTTGCACAGCTAATTGAACTATACATCTTCCTGATTCCTTCTGAAGATTTTTTATAATTAGCAACACGATCGCTTCTAATTCCAAGATGGGCTGCTTCTCCAAAAGAGTCTATGTCAGCACCAAGATATATGAATTCCCAGTTGAGATTACCGATCATGTTTTTAATTTGATCTTTACTATATTCCCTTGATGAATTTTCATATCCGTCTGTTGTTATTACAAATAATACAGGATTATCTATTTCTCTTTCCATTGTTGTTATTGTTCTTCCAATCGCATCAAGAAGTGCAGTTGATCCTCTTACATAGTATTCATTATGGGTCAGTGGTTTAACATCACCAATATCTTTTCTTTTATATAAAACTTCATATCCATGGTCAAAAAGAATTGTGGTTACTTTAGTATCGAATTCATTTGCTTTTTGTTCTTCAAGATATGCATTGAAACCTCCTATTGTATCACTTACTGAGCCGTGCATTGAACCGCTTCTGTCAAGCAAAAATATTACATCAACTTTTTCATTATTCATGATATTGCCTCCGTATACATCTTGTGTTTAACATATTTGTAAACTCTCATATATATAAGTTGTGTTTAAATTATTAGTAAACTTTTTTGTGATTCCAAACACAATCAAATAAAAATCTTAAAAATAGAACAAAAACAAATATTAAGAAAAAATCATTTATTATAATATTCCTGTGTTAATCTGCAATTACATAAACACTTGCTGCAGCCTAAACCCGCTTTAAATTGATCGATTACATATTGACTGCAGACATCAATATCAATTATATCACTGCGGTTAAGTCTTGAATTCCACTTTGTAGGATTAATTGCATCAACAGGACATGCCTTTTGACATTCCTCACAGTCATCACAGTAAGAATCTGTTATGGGCTCAGCTATTTTTAAAGGCATATTCGTCAAAATACCTGAAAGTGCAACCGCAGAACCATACTCTTCACAGACAAAAAGAGCAGATCTTCCAACCCATCCCAAACCTGATGAAGTTGCAAGAGTTTTATATGGCAGTTTTGAAAGTAACTTTTCCATATCACATTCATTTCTCTGCATCGTCAATGCAAATGCATCATATCCATTATCCTTAATTAATTTTTCAGCATTTAATGCAATTTCTGTTAATTTATCAATCTGTTTGTGAAATATTTTCCAATATTCTTTAAATTCATCATTAAGCAAATATTCAATAGCTTCTTTCGGCAATTTCAGAACAAGTGAAATTCCATAATTCAAATTGGAAAAATCATCAACACTAACTCTAGTATATCCAACTTTTGAAATGCCCTCGTTAATTAAATAATGTTTTAAAAAATCTTCATCAAACATTAATTGATTTTATATCTATCGTTATATTTATATATGATGCAAGTCTATTTATTTATAACAATAGTTATTTTTTCAACGAAACTTTTCTTAAATATTTAGGTAAACCTAAAAAATAACGAAACATTTATATACTACTTTTTACTACATTATTAAATAGTGATGTGAAAGTTTCTAACACATTGCTTAAAACATTATTAGTCAATAATAATACAATCTCCAAAATTAAATTATTTGAATTAGTTTCTCACAATTTTCTAATTCAAAAAAAACACGGAAAAATTTCTGCCAAAATTTTCCAAAAAAAAAGTCGTGGTGTTTATTACTCTTCTCAACCTATAAACACCATACTCTCTTTTTATAAAAAATCTATTTTTAATTATGTTTTTGAGAAATAGTGTGGAATTTAAAAATCTGATTTTCCAATAATTTTCATCCAAGAACTATTTTTGATGTGCTACCAATAGAAAAAGTGAAGTCTATTCACCGGATTTTAATGATTCAACCATGTCTAAATTCTTGATTCTTCTTGAAAACATTAGGTTTACAAGTATTGACAAGGAAAATGTAATTACCCCAGATAGTAATAGATTTGTAATAGTTAATGAAGGAATTACATAAAATGAAGTCTCTGAAGAAGTCCACATTAAATCTAGGACATAAAGACCTAAAGGTATACCCAATACAAATCCTATAGCTGTAAATATTAAGTTTTGTGTTAATAACAATCTTCTTAAGTCACGGGTTTTAAAACCCAGCACTTTAAGTGTTGCAATTTCTCTTTCAATTTCTGTAAATGACAACAATCCTAAATTATACAAAACAATGACAGCTAAAATACAAGCGAAAAATGATAATACGTAAATGATTAGCCATACGGTTTCTGTCAATTTGTCCCAATCATTTTCAATATCATTAAGGGTAGTGGTTGTTTTAATGCCGTCATATGTTTCGCTCACATGCTCCGAGGTTATGATACTGGTTGGAGTATAATTCAAACCCAATCCTTCCAATTTATTTTGAGACATGATAAAACCTTGTGATACTGGGTCGGCATGGATTCCATCAATTCTTGTATCAATCCATTTGTTTGATTCCATAATGTGCCATTTAACGGTATCGCCAATGCTTACATTTAACATATCTGCCATTTTTTGCGAAATTGAAACTTCATCATTTCCGATTTCTATTTGATTCTTATTCTTATCCGTTGGCGTTATTAAATGCGTGTCATTTAAAACCAGAAGACTACCCAATTTTTTCGCATTTTTCGACTCGATTTCAATGCTTTTATCCATTATTTTCTCTCCATTAACATGACTGACAGCTGCATCAATTTGTGATGATGATGCGTTGTCATCAAAAATTAATTTTGACTCATAATGATTAATATGACCATATTCCCATCCTTTTACATCATTCATTCCATCATATAATCCAAATGCACCAATTAAAAGTGCAGTACAACCCATAACCCCAATAATAGTCATTAAGCTTCTCACTTTATTTCTTTTAGCGTCCCTATAATTCCAGCGGAAATTGAATGATAATTTTTTCCAAATCTTTAATCTCTCAACAAATCCTGAAGTTGATACCTTAGGCGCTCTAGGTTTAATGGATTGTGAAGGTTTTTCATTTGAAATTATTGAAATGGCATAATATGAAACTGCAATTGAAAATATAGACATTAAAACTATTAAAATTATAAATGACATATCCCAACCAGGACCCCATGAAGGAAGTGTAAATGATTCCATCATTGACGGATAAAATAATAGAGGTATCATCTTTGGTCCTAAAAACAAACCTAAAATAGAACCAAATAAAACTAGCCAGAACCCATAGGACACATAATGCAGAATTATTGTAGAGTTTTTAAATCCACTAGCTTTCAATATACCTATTTGCATTCTTTGATGTGCAATTATTCGAGTCATTGTCGTCAAAAGGATTAAAAGTGTAACAATGATAAATACGACTGGAAAAATACCGGCCATCATCTTGTGATTGGCATTATTTTCTGAAAACCGATGAACACTTGGATGATCTGATTGTTGAACAAATGTACTATAATATCCATTTAAACGAAAATCTAACAGCTTGGAGAAAGTACTTGGAGAACCATCAAATTTAACGTTTAAAACATTGTATGAAATATTATTGTCCGGAAATGCTTTATAAGACATGTAAGCAAAGCCTATTTTATTGTGATCAGGAATTACAGAATAATCTGATCCATGATAAACGTATTCAGGTGAATATCCCAATCCTTTAATTTCCTTATCAATTTTTTTCCCTTCACTTTCAAAGCTGATGCGGTCTCCGATTTTCAATCCTTTGGCATCGGCAAAGTCTTTATCAAGCCATACACCGTCACTGTCATTAATGTCTAATGGTTTTCCTTCCAGCAAATAGAATTTGGATATTGTATTGTTTTCAACAAAGTGCAGCGTAATTTCGGGGTTATTTTCAAAGTCAGCTACCGAGTCAACAACCAATTGCCTTTCCATTTGTGTAGTTGGACCTAAAACATCAACCTGATATAAAAACAAATCATTCAGAACAGGAGAATAAATCCAACCATCAGCCAAGTTGGTTTCTTCATAATAATCGTTTACATGGGCTTCATTACCCATGTATTCACTACTTACACCTGTAAAAACAAAAACACCTAAAAATGCCATTAAAAAAATAGATATGAATTGGGCTTTGTGTTTACGTATGTCTCTTATCATTTTTTTTGCTAGCATTTAATCACCATTAAACATTGGCATTTTTGAATTCCATTTAAACTACAATATTAGCAGTTGTATTCTGATAACATAAACTAAATTTAAAATCAAACATCTCTTTTTGAGCCAAAAGCTCCTGTTGGTTCATTACATAAAATCATAAGATATATGATTAATAATTAGATTTTCATTGATGATATTAATGAATCATAAATTCTTAAAAATTCAAAAACATTAACTTATCTAAAGCAAAATGTTTTTAGAATCATATAAATCATTTTTATAAATTATGAAGTTACCATTGCTTTTAAAATATGATTACACTCTTTTTTTAAATTTTGAAATTATGCAATCATATTCAATAAAATTTCATATACTATATCTATCAATTATCATATATTAAATTTTAACTATTGTAATATTTCATCTATTTTTCCCAAAAAATTCTCACTTCAAAAAATTATTTTAAGATACTGTTTAATAAAAAATCTTAAAATTTTAACAAATTTTATATTCTTTTAATTATAATATTATTAGATAATATGAATCACAATCGAGGTTTTCTTTTGAATAACTATACAATTAAATTTAAATTCGATTTTATTGATGAGGAATTAATAATAAGGATGTGCTTAAGGATTTAATAAAAACTGCCAAAAAATTTGGAATTAAAAAACTCATGGACATAGTTAAGAAATATGGAATAAGAAATATAAAAGGCCTTTATAAAATGCTTCAGACTACAGTAAAATTATTTAAAGGAGACTATCCATATTTAGTTAAAGGAAATAAACCACCAATTTCAGTGAAATCCAAATTTGATAAAGATATTATCGTTGATTTCTTTTCTGAAAGCTTTAATTTATATAATTATCTCTCTAAGTTTATGATTGTTGAATCTGAAAAATCATATTACTTATTTTATATGGCTCACCACATCATTTTTGATGCTACTTCTGCAGGCCTATTCAAACATGATTTAATGACTCTCCTTGATGGAGGCAGTATAGAATACGATGATACATTTTTAAAGACATCCGCTTTCACACATCACATAAAAAATACTGAAAAATTCGATGAAGCAAGAGAATTTTATCACTCCATGCTTTCAGACCTTGATGATGTAGGCATGTTGATAGAAGATAATCCATCATCTGAAGGATATAATCATGTCTCTTATGAGTTAGAATTTGATAAAGTGGCATTTAAATCATTTTTAAATAAAGCTGGAATTAGTGAAAATATATTCTTCACCAGCGTATTTTCTTATGCATTATCCCAATTCGTAAATGGCAATAAAGTCATATTTACAATAGTTGAAAATGGAAGAGACAGATACAACAAAAACTTCATAGGCATGACATCCAATGTAATGCCAATAGTTATAGACTGCAAAGATCAAAGCATCAATTCATATATTGAAGATGTTGGAGATACTGTTTATGGAGTAATAAGGCACAGTTATTATCCAATTTTATTACTTTATCAGAAATATGATTTTGTAGTAAATATATTATTCCAATATGTTCCTAATTGGATTGCAGATGATTTTACTGAAGGTATTGTTGAAATTGAGAATGTTACCTCTGAAGAAATCTTTAATTATGTCATTAATAAATACAGTGATTTTCTCACAGAGTTCTTTGTTCAGGTCTACCAAAACGGTGACGACTATAATTTATTCATCACCCATTCAAACAAGTTTTCTGATAAAATGGTTGAAGATTTCGCAAATATGTGCATGACAATTCTATTAAATATTATAAATGCAGACACATCTTCCAATTTAAGCGATACTCTAAAATAGCTAAAACAAAAAAAATATCTGTTATATTTTTCTAAAAAAAAGTCATATAGGTGTTTATATTAGATAAACACCCATTATTATTGTTTATTATTCTAAAAAAATTATTTATAATTTTGAGCTCTTTGTTCGAAATGTGCTTTAGGATATCCGCAAACAGGACATTTTTCAGGTGCATTAGGACCTTTCATAATAAATCCACAATTTTCACATTTCCATTCAACAGCTTCTTCTTTTGCGAAAACAGTTTCGTTTTCAACAGTATCAAGTAAAGCTCTGTATCTTTCTTCGTGTTCTTTTTCGATTTCACCAACTTTTTCGAATAAGAATGCGATTTTAGCAAAGCCTTCTTCACGTGCAGTTTCTGCAAATTCTTTATACATTGAAGTCCATTCTTCGTTTTCACCGTCAGCTGCAGCGTTTAAGTTTGCAATAGTGTCAGGGATTTCTTCGTCGTGTAAAATTTTGTACCAAATTTTAGCGTGTTCTCTTTCGTTTTTAGAAGTTTCCATGAATATATCGTGAATTTGGACATATCCTTCTTCTTTTGCTTTTAAAGCAAAGTATTGGTATTTTGTATGTGCTTGGGACTCACCTGCAAAAGCAGCTTGCAAGTTTTCTTCAGTTTTTGAACCTTTTAAATCAGTCATAATTTACATCTCCTATTAATATATATTATAATAAATATTATAAAAAAATAGTGATTTGATTTCAATAATTTTCAAATTATTCAAAATCCTCCAAAACAATAGTCATCAATTCATCATCAGTAATATCATCATCATTTGATAATCTATTTGCCTGGGCAGTCAATACATTCTCAAAGATATTTCTAATTTGCCTGGCATTCGCGAAATTATCCCCACGGGTATTATAGATATCTTCACATAATCCTTTAAGATAATCATCAGCCTTTTGATCCAGTTTCAGACTTGAATTTTCACACATGCTGAGAAATATTCCATATAATTCCTCAGGATTATAATCTTCAAAGAAAATATATTTATTGAATCTGGATTCCAAACCAGGATTTGAATGAATGAAATTCTCCATTAGCTTAGGATAACCTGCAACAATAACAATCAAATCATCACGATGGTCTTCCATAGCTTTAAGAATTGTATCAATAGCTTCCTGACCATAGGAATCCTCCTGATTTTTTGGAGATAATGTATAGGCCTCATCAATAAATAGAATTCCGCCCATAGCACTTTGAATCACTTCCTGGGTTTTGATTGCAGTCTGTCCAAGATAACCTCCAACCAGGCCACTTCTGTCGGTTTCAACTAAATGACCTTTTGACAAAATTCCTAGCTTTGCATAGATTTTTGAAAGCAATCTTGCAACAGTCGTTTTACCGGTACCGGGATTTCCGGAAAATACCAAATGAAGAGACATTGGAGGCTGTTTCATTCCGCGTTCCTGTCTAATCTTTCTAATCTGAATTAAATTAACAAGAGAGTTTACTTCTTTTTTAACAACTTCAAGGCCAACCAGTTTGTTTAGCTCTTCAAGCACATCATCCAAACTTTCTTCATCTTCTTCACTTTCTTCAGACAAATCTTCTTCAGGAAGAGTTTTTTTATTAATCTTAATATCATCACTGCTGGACAACAGCATGTCAGCTACTTCATCAGGCCTTTTTTCAGATAATTCTTTATAGAATTCCAAATCTTCATCACTTATTCCCTGAATATTCCATTTTGATGTGTCAATATTATTTAAATCAATTTTTTCACCAGCAGGATTTAAAAAATCATCACTTTGAGGGTTTTGCTTAAAATCAACAAAATTACTTACAAGACCGGCAATATACTTTTCAAAAATTCTATGATGTTGAACACTTGAATCAAAGGATTTTAGATATATTTCGCCTAAATTTTTATAAATTTCATATAACTTGGATGTGTAACCCTTCAAATTCTTTTCTTCAAGAAAATCTTTGTGGAATATGTCATTTTCATACAATAATTTAAATGAAAAAGGAAGAACATCAATAAAGTTTTCATCTATATCTTCTATTAACTGCTGATATAACTCTCCGTTTGAACAGTTAAAATTTAAAACATTTTTAATAAAAGATACATCACTATAAGAAAATGATTGGGCTTCAATACCGATGAACGCTATGAAATTAGCCAAATCAATCTGAACCTGATTTTTTACAATACCATCTTTAGATTTAAAATCAGCCAGAATTGGAGTAATATTTTCATTATAAACTCCACGATTATCAATTAAATCACAATATTCATATAATTCATTGATTTCACTGAAAATTGAAGTATTATTTTCTGTTTTAGATAATTCAAAAGAATCATTATTACAGTAAGGACAGTTTTTAGCTACAATATTAACTTTATGATGACAATTATTACAGATTTTCCAAGTAACTGACAAATTAACACAACCTGAATATTAATATTATTTTACTAAATAATTGTTAAAATAATTATTCATTTATATTATAATTAACATAATGGATAAATAGAAAATTATGAACAAAGTTATAAAAAAATGGACAGAATCAAGTTTAATATTAAAGATATTAATCGGATTGATTTTAGGTATTGTTTTAGGTCTGACATTCCCTGATGTGAAAATGATAGGCATTCCGGGAGAGCTGTTTGTTAGTTCACTTAGGGCAATAGCTCCGATTCTTGTTTTTGTATTGGTTTCATCAGCCATTTCAAGAGCAAAAAAAGGAACCGGAAGAAGATTTAAAATAGTAATTATTTTATACTTATGCGGTACATTTTTAGCAGCACTAATTGCAGTATTTGCAAGTTATTTATTCCCTGTTGGAATACAATTAACTACAGCAAGTACAGCGGCAGTTCCACAAGGATTTGAAGACATCATAAAAAACATGTTAACAACAATCTTTTCAAATCCTATAGCAGCTTTAGCTGAAGGAGATTACTTGGGAATACTATTCTGGGCAATTGTTTTTGGTATGGCACTTAATATGATAGCTACAGAAGAAACAAAAGACATTCTGTCTGATTGTGCTGATGCAATTACATTAATTGTACGTGGATTTATTCAATTTGCTCCAATAGGAATTATGGGTCTTGTTTTTTCAGCAGTATCTGAAAATGGACTTAACATTTTTACACAATATGGAGAATTAATTTTAATTTTAGTAGGTTGTATGTTTTTTGTTGCCTTTATTGAAAATCCAATAATTGTTGGACTACTATTAAAACGTAACCCTCTTCCTTTACTTTTTACATGTCTTAGAGAAAGTGGAATTACTGCATTTTTCTCAAGAAGTTCAGCAGCAAACATTCCAATCAACTTGGAATTATGTGAAAGATTAGGTCTTGATAAAGATTTTTACTCTTTAAGTATTCCATTAGGTGCAACAATCAATATGCAAGGAGCAGCCGTTACAATAACAGTAATGAGCCTTGCAGTCTGTCATACTTTAGGAATACATGCATCTTTACCTGTTACCATATTATTATGCCTTATTTCAACACTAGCTGCCTGCGGTTCATCAGGGGTGGCTGGCGGATCAATATTGCTTATTCCAATGGCCTGTTCATTGTTTGGAATTCCAAGCGATATTTCAATGCAGGCTATTAGTGTAGGATTTATTATTGGCGTAATCCAAGATTCATGTGAAACCGCTCTTGATTCAAGTGGTGATGCACTGTTTACTGCAACTGCTGAATATTACATAAGATCAAAAGACGGAAAAGACATGAACTTTTTGGGCGAGTTAAAAAAATAGATTTTTAATAATTTTTCTACCACATTAACTACTTTTATATTATTTAAAATCCAAATTAAATTTATGGATAGACAAAGCAAAATCATTAAAACAAGTATTATAGGAATTGTTGTAAACTTAATACTGGTTGCATTTAAAGCTACAATAGGAATACTTGTAAATTCAATAGCTATTACTTTGGATGCTGTAAACAATTTAACTGATGCATTATCTTCCATAATAACAATTATTGGTGCTAAATTAGCTGGTAAAGCTCCTGATAAAAATCATCCTCATGGTTATGGTAGGATCGAATACTTCTCATCAATAATAATTGCAGTCATCGTATTGTGGGCCGGTGTAACAGCACTGCTTGAATCATGGCCGAAAATTTTTAATCCTGATGTTACCTCATATACTACTGTATCCTTAGTTATCATTGCAGTAGCGGTTGTTGTTAAAATATTATTGGGCCGCTATGTGAAAGGTGTTGGTGAAAAAATTAATTCACAGTCACTTGTTGCATCCGGAAGTGATGCGCTGTTTGATGCAATATTATCACTTTCCACACTGGTTGCAGCTATCATATCCATTTTTTTCAACATAAGTTTAGAGGGAATTTTAGGTGTTATCATATCAATCGTAATTATTAAAGCAAGTATTGACATGATAAGAGAAACTGCAGACACCCTTCTTGGATCCAGAATTGATTCAGAGTTATCCTTACAAATAAAAGAATCAATTGAGGAAATTGACGGTGTTTATGGAGCATATGATTTGAATCTTCATAGCTATGGTCCTGAAAATATGCAAGGGTCTGTACACGTTGAAGTTGACGATGATTTAACTGCCAGTGACATTCATACATTAACCCGTACAATAACTTATAAAATATATGAAGAATTTTCAATTCCGCTAACTGTGGGAATTTATGCAAGAAATGATAAATACGACTATATCAGGCAGGATTTAGAAGAGATTATATCCCACTATGAGGAAATACTACAGGTCCATGGTTTTTATGTCTATGAAGATTTGAAATTAGTGAGTTTTGATATTATTGTTGATTTTGATGCAAATAGAGATAAAATAAAAGAAGAAATTCATTCAAAACTTAAAGAAAAATATCCTGAATTTAATTTTATTATAATAGACGATTATGATGTAAGTGATTAACTTATATTATAATTTTCACATTTTTTTACAATAGAAATATACGTTTAAAATCTTATCGAATATAATATTTAATAACACTTTTTAAGACTTTTTTTACACAACAGCCAATTTTAATCAGGAATAAAGGTACATTTCAAGTGTAAATTTTCAATAGAAAAAAATTTTTATGAATAAAAAATCAAATAAAATTATATGAATATATTAATTATCGGTTCCGGTTCTGTAGGCATTGGACTTGGCAGTTCTCTCCTGTCACAGGGCGAAAATATTTCTTTTTTAGCCAGTAAACAGACTGCAAGTAAAATGAAAGAAGGTGGAATTAAAAGAATAGGTTTATTTACAAACTACTCATTTGAACCACATGAATTTAATGTATATGAAAGCTATAGTGAAATTCCTAAAAAAACCTTTGACTATGTACTTGTAACATCAAAAACTACAGCAAATAACGACATCAGTTCAAAACTTAACAAATACAGAGACATCCTAAAGGACAATTTTACAATATTGATATGCCAGAATGGCTTTGGAAATGATGAACCGTATTTAAAATACTTTAAATCTAATGAAGTATACTGCATCCGAATCATTACAGGTTTTAGAAGACCTGAAAGAAATATCAGTGAAGTTACCGTTTACACCGAACCCCTACTTCTAGGTTCCCTACATGGAGATAACATTGACCATCTGCAGATAATAGCTGATGAGATTACTTCCTCCGGAATCAAATGCGAATTAACCTATGATCTGGATAAGTATTTATGGGCAAAGATGCTTTACAATTGTACATTAAATCCATTAGGTGCCATTTTGGATGTTACTTATGGAAAGCTAACAGAAAATGAATATTCAAAAGAGATAATGGATAATATAATAGATGAAACATTTAATGTAATAAAAGCTTCTCCATATTCAACACTATGGGACAGTGCAGAAGAATACAAAGAGATTTTTTACAAAAAACTGGTTCCCGATACTTATAATCATTATTCATCAACACACCAAGACATTAAAAGAAAGATAAAAACGGAAATAGATTCATTAAATGGAAAGGTAATAGAGCTTGGAGAGAAATATGATGTTGATGTAAGTACAAACAGGATTATTTATAATATGATTAAAGCCATTGAAAGTGATTTCAGCGAGTAAGCTTCTCCAAAAGCTCAATTATCCTATTATTCTGTTTAATAAGTTCTTTGTTTTGTAATATTAATATATCCATTTTATTATCATGAGAAGATGGCTCCTCATATTTTGTTTTTTCATCTGTTTCATTTTTAGGTTTTGAAGTTTTAACGCGTGTGGAAAATCTTTCGATTGGAGTGCCCTGAGCATCTTTAACTTTTTCCTTCACAAGACGAGTCCCGCAATCCACACAATATACACTTCCATCATCATAAATTTCATGACATTTCGGACAAATCATCTTCGGCCTCCTCGAGTAAGTAAATACCATTGAATCAACTTATCATTTCTTGAATTATCATGCTGATTATTTTTGTAATCAGAATAATCCTTGGTTAAAGTATCCTGGTATTTTCTGTTCTGGTGTTCATTATATGCTTCTTTTAATATACCATAAAATGCATCAGAAGTCATTCCGCTTTCGGGAGCAGA
Organism: Methanobrevibacter sp.; assembly: GCF_045646045.1. Lineage (GTDB taxonomy): Archaea > Methanobacteriota > Methanobacteria > Methanobacteriales > Methanobacteriaceae > Methanocatella. The sequence continues at coordinate 17,357 of NZ_JAZRJY010000114.1, forward strand.
CTCAACTATATGGGAAATATTTCCATCCACCTTATTTCCCTGAAAACAAATGCAGAAAATCGATTGATTAACAGGGAAATACAAATAAGAAACATTTTTATTAATGTATTTATTGTACATGGTTAATAACATTGCCGGACGATCACCAATTGTCAGATATTCGTTAGAATCACTAATACTATAATATCCTCCGTAATTACTAACAATATAATCATCCACACATAAAATAGCAAATGTCCTTAAATCCTGATAAACATATTTATTTTTCTCATTTGTTCCATGAGCATACTGCTGAGGAATTTCAAAATCAACATCTTTCACAGTTACATTAGAAAAATCTCCTGCCCATACACTTCCGATAAGAAGAAATATAAATAGGAGTAAAATAATCTTTTTCATCAAGTAATATTATATTAATAACTTGTATATATAATAAGTGGAATTCCTAAAGATTTATATACTTTAAAATAGTAATATATTATCGTTCATATTTTACATACTTTTTTTTATAATATGAACAATGGTGATGGTTAATGATAAGCATTCGTTTGTATTCCTTTAGTGGTGTTTAGGAAGAGAATGCTTATTTGTTTAAAAAATACTTATTTTTATGATTTAATCCAAGGTGAAAAAATGGAAAGTTTAAAAGAATTAACTGAAAAATACATTGAACTTGAAGATAACGGTGCATCTGAAGAAGAATTACATGACCTTGCTCATGAAATAGACCATGCAGTATTCAATGCAGATTTATATATGATTTTAAACAAGGTTGAAAATGAAACTGAAATTGTAGCTTTACTTATTGGTGAAGAAGAAGAGGATGAAAGCTTTTTCATACCAGTTTACACCAGTGAAGAGGAAGCAAACAAAGCTATTGAATTCTTCAAAGGCCAACAAGGCAGCGGTGAGTTTGAACTTGACAATGGAAAAGGTTCAGAAATTATTGCAGCTTACACAGAAGATGATGATTTCTTAGGTCTTGCAATCAATGCGCCAGAAAACGGATTTGTAGTTTTTGCTGAAACCATACATGACTGCTGTGACGAATAGATATGAAACTGAAAGATTACAAATACTATCAAAAAACCTCTGAAGGCGGTTGTAAAAACCAAATAAATCCACATCTCAGAACTTTAGAATGAATCCGGAGGGTGAAATATGAATTTCATATGCCCAACATTAGGTGAAGATCACGAAAAAGACTTCCTCGTAATGGGAAACTTAGACGATTTTAAAATAATTGTATTTTCGGATATGGAAAATTATAACAAAGGTTTTGAATATTTGGAATTAGCTGATTATAAACCCTGTGAAGTGTCCATTGACTTGTTCAAGGAACTTTCAAAAAATGATGATGAGTTTTCAGGTCTTATTTTAGATATTCATTCTAAAAACAAAATAATTACTAAAGAAGAAATTAGAGAGTTATGACTCCTCTTCATCTTCTTCCGAATTTTCTTGATTATAATACTTATATCTATATGACATTTTAAATCCAGATATAACCTCTCTTTTAGGCCTGCGCTTAGTACGGATTCTTTCTTTATTAGTATATTCCTCCTGGAAAGGCTTTTTAAAATTTTTATTTTCACGATAATATTCCAACCTATTCCTTTGATGAGGTCCTTTATACATTTTTTTTCTAAGCAAACGTCTACGATTAGTTACTAATTTAATCACAAAAATCACTTATTTCTAGAAGCAGATTTGTCTAATGTAGCTTGAATTTCATCAATTCTTTCAACTACGACTTTAATAGCTTGTTCTCCCTGACGAGTTGGATTAATTCCTTGCTCTACAAGTAATGCATCTCTGATATCTCTTAATCTGTCAATTGAATCGATTTTCATAATTGTTGAGTAAAACATAATTTTCCTCCAATAACTATATAAAATTTAGTTAATTAAATCATATATACTTTTTTAATTACAAAATTATTTATACCATAATAAAATAGATTTAAAAATATGTATAAATCACAGCAAGTTATTTATTTATCAGGCGGTTGCTTTTGGGGTGTTGAAGCATATATTTCAAGACTTAAAGGAGTTAATCAGACCGAAGTAGGCTATGCCAATGGTAAAACACATGATCCAACATATGAAAGTGTCTGTACTGGAAAAACAGGACACAGCGAATGTGTTAAAGTTACATATAATCCGGAAATCATTTCTCTTGAGGAAATTTTAGAAGAATACTTTAAAATAATTGACCCATTTAGCCTAAATAAGCAGGGAAATGATGTTGGAACACAATACAAAACTGGAATCTACTGGCAGGAGCCGTCACAGAGAAGTACTGTAATTAAATTTTTAAACAGGAAACAAAAAGAGGTTAATAAAAAGATTGTTGTTGAAGCACATGAGATTCACGGTTTTTATTCCGCTGAAGAGTATCATCAGAAATATCTTGAGAAAAACCCGCAGGGCTACTGTCATGTTGATTTAAATCAAATTGATGATGAAGAATTCGACCATTTAACTACCCAAGAGTATCAAATAACACAACTTGCATTAACGGAACCGCCTTTCACCGGTAAATATGATGATTTTTTCGAAGAGGGTATATATGTAGATGTTGTAAACGGTGAAGTTCTCTTTACTTCAAAGGACAAATTTGATTCAGGATGCGGATGGCCTGCATTTTCAAAACCTGTAAATGATGATGCAATAATCAAGCACAGAGATTTCTCCTATGGAATGGTAAGAACAGAAGTAAGAAGCAAAAAATCTAATTCTCATTTAGGCCATGAGTTTAATGATGGACCGGACGGGTCCAAAAGATACTGCATTAATTCAGCAGCTTTAAGATTCATTCCTAAAAAGGATTTGAAAAAAGAAGGATATGAGGAATATGTTAGTCTTTTCGATTAATATTTTAAGAAAGATTAAAAATTAAATAATATAAAATTAAAAATTATTAACAATGAAAATTGAAGACATAAAACATCCGGAACTTAAGCAATTAATTAATATGAGCTATCTCCATGGGGAAAACGAAAACCATGAAATGATTGAAAAAACAGACCTTGAAATTAAAGATTATTTAAGCAAGAATACATTTATAGTGTCTACTGAAAATAATGAAACATTAACCATTCCCTATGCCAATGACGGACAATATGTAATACCTATTTTCACTGATTTAGTTGAATACGAACGTGGAATGGAATACTACAGATTAAATGAAATGGATGAAAATAAGGATTATACAATTAAAAAAATAGAAAAAATAGATGATCCTAATTTTTTAGGATATCTAATCAATATAGCTAGTGTTAGCTACATTACTCTTCTTTAAGAAATTCTTCTTTTATTTTAGAAACAATTTCGGTGAATGTTTTTGATACCTCACCATCAGGATCTATTGTTGATACAACACCATCCTGATTTGGTGAATCGCTAACTTTTTCCGTTAACGGTAAATCTCCAAGATATTCGATTTCCATTTCTTCAGAGAATGCTTCACCATCACCTTCACCGAAAATATTTAATTTTTCGCCACAATGTGGGCAAATATAATATGCCATGTTTTCAATAAGGCCAATATTTTGCACATTCAACATATTAACCATTTTTACACATTTTAAAACATCTTCCTGTGATACTACATTTGGTGTTGTTACCATGATTACGGCATCGAGATTTGGAATTGTCTGTAAAACTGTTAACGGTTCATCTCCGGTTCCAGGAGGGTTATCAATGATTAATACATCAAGGGGTCCCCATGCTACATCTGCAATTAACTGTTTAATTGAACCTGATTTTTGAGGTCCTCTCCAAATAATTGGAGTGTCAATACTGTCTATCATAAATGCCATTGACATTACTTTTAATCCGCTTTCAGCTTCAACAGGAATCATAAAATGGTCTTCATTAACATATAAGTCCTGACCTTCCAAACCTAACATTTTTGGAATGTTAGGTCCGTGAATATCTGCATCTAAAATACCTGTTGAGAATCCTAACTTTTGGAAAGTTTCTGCAAGGTTAGCTGCAACAGTAGATTTTCCTACTCCACCTTTTCCACTCATAACAGCTATTTTATATTTAATTTGACCTAAGTTCCTTGATAATTTTATTTCTTGTTCTATCATTTGTTTTTGTTGTTCCGGAGTCATTTGACCTCCGTGACCATGACCATGACCGTGATGTGGATTTTCTGCCATAAATATCCCCTCCATTTAATTAAATTTTTTACTGACTTCTTCAACAGCAAGTATTAATGGATCTGTAACCATTGATACCGGCGGCGCATAAGCAAATTCCATATTTGATAAATCAAAGCAGGTTAAACCTTCAGTAATAGCTAAAGTCATTGTATCAATTCTTTCAGCAACTCTTTCTTCAGCAATGATTTGACAACCGATAATAGTTCCATTTCCATCACAAATAACTTTAATGTCCATAGGTTTTGCATTAGGGTAATAACGGGCTCGGGTAAGTGCCTCAACTTTTTGAACAACAGGTCTGATTCTATTTTGCTGAGCAAAACTAGTTGTATAACCTACTGCACCAAATTCAAGTTTTCCTACTTTAGAGACCATTGAATTTAAAACTGGATTGAATTTAGATTTTTTATTACAGATTGTACGAGCTAAAGTTTTTGATTCACGAACGGCTGTTGTACCTAATTGGCTGATAGTATTTGATCCTAAAATTAAATCTTTTGATTCTACACAATCTCCTACAGCATATATGTCTTCTACTGAAGTTTCCATTCTATCATTTACAAGGATAGCCCACCTTCCAATGTCACAGCCTGCCATTTTAGCTAACTCAAGTTCTGCTCTAACACCAGTAGCCAAAATAACCATGTCTGCATCAATAAGTTCTTCATCACCGAAACATGCTTTTTCCACTTTTCCATCACCAATCAGTTTAGTAATTGGTTTGCCTAAAACAACATTAATACCTTCCATTTCAAGGTATTTAACTAAAATATCAGACATATCCTTATCAAGTGACCTTGGTACAATTTGAGGCAACATTTCACTTAATGTAACATTTAATCCCTGTTTCATTAATGCAAAAGCAATTTCAATACCAATTAAACCGGCACCAGTTACGATAGCACTTTTAGCAGTTTCCATTGCTTTTTGAACTCTTTTACCATCTTCAATATTTCTGATTTGATAAACACCATCCAAATCTACCCCTTCCATTGGAGGAACAAATGGTTTACCACCAGTAGCCAATACCAATTTATCATAAGTAATGGTTTTGGATTTAGATTTAGATTCATAAGTTACAGTTTTTTTATCACTGTCAACAGCGGTAACTTCAACTTCAGTTACAATATCAATATTCTTTTGTTTATAATCTTCAGGAGTTCTCATTACAATATCATCAAAAGACTCGATTGTTCCAGACAAAACATAAGGAATAGCACATGGTGAGTATGCAACCTTATCATCTCTTGTCAGAACAACAATTTCACAATCTTTGTCAATTTTACGGATATTAGAAGCTGTTGATATTCCTCCAGCTCCCCCACCGACAATCACTATTTTCATTTTAACAAAACCTATAATTAAATTATTTAACAATATTTAATATATTGATAAATATATAAATAATTAAGGTATAATTATGAAAAAAATTGATTTTGACTTAAAAAATAACCCATTTATAAACTTTCAATCTGCAAGATACTCAATGTCTGCACGAATCAATGTCGAAAAACTATGGAAATACTCTAAAGAAAATGATTACTCTTTTTTCATTTTATCTCTTGGTTGTTTGATTAATGGTGTAAATTCAGTCCCCAATTTGAAAAAAAGAATTTTAGATGGAGAAGCTGTTGAATATGATTATCTGGATGGAGTTACTCCAATAATGGATGGAGATTCAGAAATATATAAAGAAATGAGAGTAAAACCTCCAAAAAATATATTAAAATGGTATGATCATGTCCAAGAATTAAAATCTGATATATTAACTGGTAAAAATGAAGGATTTAATTTGGAAATGACCCAAAGAGACTTTACAAACATCGCCAACTTTTCATGCATTCCATGGATTGATTTTGACACAATAACCTCAGGTGAAGTTAACGGACATGCAATTCAGCCATTAATTACATGGGGAAAAGTAAATAAAAACTATGAAATGAGTGTTGCCATAACTGTAAGCCATATATTTGTACATGGCCGTGATTTAGCTCATTTTTATGAAAATACTCAAAAAGAAGTTGATTTGGATATTTTTAATGATTTTTAAAAAAGAAAAAAAGAGTTGAGAGTTAATCTCAACTAGTAATTGTTATTTTATTTACGGCTAGTGCACCGTTACCTCCATAGGTAGAGGTCATTAAATATTCACCAGGCTGTAATGTAATTGGAATGCGAACAATACCATTTGAATCAGTTATAGCTTCATTTAATACTCCAAAAAGGTTGAAGTTTAATTTCTGATTAGGGAATGCATTACCCTGACCATCCAATAATTTCGCTACAAATTTGGTTCCGTCACCATATTTCATTGTAACATCGTCAGCTATTAAAACTGGAAGAACAGTAACAGTATTTGACACCATACAACCTTTACATTCACTGGTAATGATATATTCACCAGGTTCTAAAGTAATATTTAATCTAGCAATACCATCACTATCAGTATAACGTGTGTAGAATACTCCGTGGATGTTATATGTAACTGCAATTCCCGCTCCAGCAACTTTACAATCATCATCTATGATTTTAACTGAGAAAATAGTTCCATTTCTGAAGTATTTAGTTATATCATAGTTTTCAATGATTCTTGGGATAACTGAAATATTGTTAGAAAGCATATCGCCGGTAACCAAATTGATGGAAGTGATAACATAATCTCCCTGTATCAAATTAATATTCAATTTAGCTAAACCTTTATCACCTGAAACATAACGTGTGTATTCAATACCATGAATATTGAATTTAACCGCAGTTCCGTTTTTAAGGTAATTTCCTTCACTATCTAAAAATGTAGCATAGAATTGCCTGTCACTTAAAACAACTTTTTCAAGATCTGTTGCATTAATAGTTGGTAAAACAGTAACTAGTGCATCAAATGAGTAATTATTTACAACAATAGTGGTATCATATTCTCCGGAATTTAAATTAATGGCTAAAACAGCGATTCCATTTTCATCAGTAGTTCTATTGTATGTTATACCATTAATAGTAATTTGAACAGATTGATTTGCAATAGGATTGCCTTTACCGTCTGTAACACTTACTGCAAATTTCTCAGGACCATGATAATACTTGGTTAAATTATCATAATCAACGTGCATTTTATCTTCAATACTGACTGGAACTAATTCTTCAAATCCGATATAGTTGTCGTCACCATCATATATTGCAGTAGCATTATAATCTCCTGCAGGAATGTTTGATAAGTCGAATTCTGCAATTCCATCGTTAATTGGAGATACTAATGTTTCTTCACCGATAACTAATGTAATATTACCTGTAGCATTTTCAGGGACTTCAACACTTACCTTTTTATCATCCACAGTAATATTAGGTTCATATGAAATTTTTGAAATTACGAATGAAGCATTACCACTTGATGAGTTGTAATATTCATTTCCTTCAAAAGTTGCTGAAATATTATATTCACCAGCTTTTAAACCGTTATTGTGGATAAACATGATAGTTTTACCGCCTCTGCTGGTGTGATTTGAAGATGCAATATCATAAACAGTAGTATTATCACCAACAGTAACAGTTACATTACCATATGCATCACCAGGCAATAC
>NZ_JAZRJY010000115.1:0-2868 GCF_045646045.1 Methanobrevibacter sp.
TGAAAACGAAAAGACTACAGAAGTTGAACAGACTGAAAAAGCAGCTGATGTTGTAGAAACACCGGCTGTTGAAGAAAACAAAAAGGCTGAAAAGCCAGAAGATAAAAAGGCAGAAGAAAAGCCAATTAAAGACGATGACAAAATTGTAATTATTTGTGCTGCTTATGCCGGAAAATCTATTGTTCTTCCTACAAGAACTATTCAGCTCGATGAAAAGGGCTGTTGTGAAGTAACCGGAGTTGAAGCTAAAAGACTTCTTACTATTCCAGGTTATGAACGTAAATAAAGGATTCTGAAAATGACAATAACTGCTGAAAGTACACTTACAAGAATACTTCTCACTTTAGAAGGTAATAATTCACCTTTTATTCTGGAGCGTCTTTTTTATAAAGATGAATCTTGGAAAGTTTATACTAACAGCGGTTTTGTCATTCCAGAAGAATCTACACAGCCGCTTGAAGTAAATTCAGGTGATTTTGTAGATTCTTTTGATTTACAAAATGGTTTGTATCAATATCGTATTCATTCTGCATCTATCGAAAATCCAGAATTAAAAGATTTTGCCTTTACCTGTTGGACTAAATTCGGTGTTCCTGATGCCGTAGGTTATTCATTTAATAACTATAAAGTACCGGAAGGTAAATGGGGAACTGTTTTAACTCCTGATGACTTACGTTATACATATATGTGGGGTATAGATTTTAAGGCTACAAACGGATCAATGTTTTCTGATGAACAGGCTCAATTTTTTATAGATGCAGCAACAGCAGAAATGGAAAGACGATTAAATATTACAATTCGTAAAAGACGTGTAAAATGTGAAGATATAATTGAAAAAAATCACTTAAAACGTAAAGTTGATTATGATGATGAAGAAACACCTTATGACTTTTCATACAGAAAGATTCAGCGTTATGGAATGATTCAGACTAAACAGAGACCAATATTAAATGTTTCTCGTTGTACAATGTTGAACAAAGGAAATTCAGATGATGTTGATTTATTACCTTCTACAGTTCTTGATAAGAAAAATGGTGTAATTAAATTTCTTAAAAGGCCTTGGAAACCATCTGATACAGCAGATGGAATTAATACTGCAATCAGCCGTTATGGTTCAGAAACATGGAATTCGCATTTATTTTATTCAGTAAATTATGATGCCGGTTATGAAACAAGTGATGATATACCAGACGATTTAAGACATAACATTGGTATTATGATTGCTATTTCATTATTAAATGTTATTGGTGATGGACTTATGGCCGGATTCTCTAGTTCTTCACTTTCTATGGATGGTGTAAGTGAATCGTTTAGCTCGACCCAATCTGCAACATCCTCGATGTACGGTGCGAGAATTATGGAATATAGAAAGGAAATAGAAGATTATATTCAGGCTAATAAGTTTAAGTTTGGATTCTTTAGGGTAGGTGCATTATGATAAAGAATCGTGGTGATAAGTGGACTACAGAAGAAATTAATCTCGCTAAAGAATTATATGAAAAAGGTGTAATAATTTCAAATATTGCTCCTAGAGTAAATCATTCAGAAAATGCAGTTACAAAGAAACTTAAAGATTTAAAACTAACCGGAAATCGTAGAGTTTTATGGACTGATAAAGATTTAGATAAATTAAGAGATTTATTTAATCAAGGGTTACCATATTCCGAAATAGCAAAAAAACTTGAAAAGACAACAAGAGCTTGTCAAGGAAAGGCTATTAGACTTGGTTTAAGAACAAAAGAATGTAATGTATGGATAAATAATAAACGTGCTGATTTTTGGACTGATTCAGAGATTGAAACATTAAAGAAATCTATTGCAGATGGTTTATTTATGCCTGATATTCTCAAAATAATAAATCGTAGTGAGAAGTGTATTTTTAATAAGATGCATGAATTAGATTTACACTTTAGAGAAAGAAGTGAAGCAGAAAAGGCAATTTATAAACGTGTATATTCTGTTGATGATGATTATTTTGAAAATATTGATTCTCAGAAAAAGGCCTATTGGCTTGGATGGCTTGTTACGGATGGTTATGTTATTTCTGTTCTTAATACAAAACGTGGATTGATTAAATCAAATAAAATTGGTCTTAAATTAGTTTATTCTGATGAAAATGTAATTTTGGATTTTAACAAAGACTTAAAATCAACGTTTCCTATTGAATATTTAAAAGAGAAAAGTAATTTAATTTTACGAAATAATAATTTAGAAGAAATAAAATCAAAAAAACAAGTTTGTCTTGAACTAACATCAGCTAAAATGATTCAGGATTTGGCAAAATACGGCATCCACCAGAATAAAACTTATGATGTTGTATTCCCTAAAGAGTTGGATAGTAAATACTATCCTGGATTTATTGCCGGTGTAATTAGTGGGGATGGATGTATTAATGTAAAACTTAATCACGGTAAAACATATATTCTCAGATGTTTAATTGCCGGAACTTTTGATTTAATTGATAACATCAAGAATATTCTTGTAAAAGAGATTGGTGTAAATCCAGACAAGAAGATAACAAAAAATAAAGGTTCAAAATGTTTATATACATTGGAACTTAATCAGACTGAAACAATAGCTCTTTATAATTGGCTGCAGAAAAACGGAATCAGCCTTATGGAGAGAAAAAACAAGCTGATTGAAGAATTCTTAAATGAAAGGGTAAAAATACCGGCCTAGACCGGATTTTATAAATTCAACGGGCTGTATCGTAGGCAGCAAGGAGATAAGAAAATGAATGATTTGAATGATCTTACAAAAGGTTGTCCTTATGGTAAGGCAATTAAAAAGGGTATTGAAGATGGTGGAAATACAGATGTAGAAACCAGACTTACTGCTCTTGAAACAAAACTTGCTGCTGTATTGGCA
>NZ_JAZRJY010000116.1:0-16941 GCF_045646045.1 Methanobrevibacter sp.
ATTGAACAAAATTTAAAAGAAAAAATTAATAATTATAAAACACAAAAAGAAATACTAACTAATTACAATTATGTTAACATGAGTTTTATTAGGAGATTTAAATGAAATTTAAATTATTTTGTATAATAATAATATTATTAACTTGCTGTTGTTTTTCTTCGGTTGCAGCGACCGAATTAAATGAAACACAATCAGAAATCGGAATTAATGATTTTTTAATAGAAAACGATACTTTAACCACACCTTCAGATGACCAACCAACAAACATTTCAAATTTACAAAACGTTCAATCAGAAAGCACAATAACTAAAAACACCACATCAAATAAAAAGATTTATGGAATAGTGGATTTCGGCTCAAATGGTATTAAATTGGACATATATCAGTACAATACTAAAAATAACAAAATTAAATTATTAACTCACAACAACGATATCTCACCGATTAAAGGATATATCGAACACAATAACATGACACAAAAAGGAATAAATAAAGTGATATCAATTTTTGAAGATTATGATGAAATTTTAAAACTGGCTAACGTGGATGAAACATATTATTATGCAACAGCCAGCTTAAGAAACATCAATAATGCTGATGAAATAATCAGCACCATAAAAAATAAAACCGGAATTACAATTCACATCTTGAGTGGTGAACAAGAAGCAAATGTTAGCTTCAATGCTGTTAAAGAAGAATTTGATGTAAATACAGGACTATTTATGGATCTAGGAGGAGGCAGCTGCGAACTAATCACATTTGAAAATAAAACACCCCTAATCAAAGATAGTCTACTATTAGGATCATATTCAGCATATCTAAAATTCGTCAAATCCATGTATCCCGATGCAGATGAAATAAAAGAAATAGAAAACTGGACGCTTAACAAATTAAAAAGTACCAACATAACTATCAAATCACCAATAACTGATTTATATAGTAATGGAGGAAGCATATCAGACATTCGAAAATTATTGATTTATCTTAACTACATCCCTGAAAAAAGCAGAACGTTCAGTGTTAAAGACCTGGATTACATACTTGAGGAACTTAAGGACAACACAAAAAAAGATTATAACAAGGTCATGGCCGTTATTCCTGATGGAATAAATACAATTGTGCCAGGAACCATCATAATTAAAACAATTGCTAATTACTTTAATATCACCACCCTGCACGACTGTAAAAACAGAATAAGTAGGGGAGTATTAATGTCTCTTATAGAGGACAGCAAAATAACAATAACCACCAATGGTCTGGAAAAATATTATTTAGGTCCTGAAAAACTTACAGTTAACGTTACCGACTCAAAAGATAACCCAATTGCAAATCAGATAGTTCACTTTACCATTAATGGCATGACATACAACAGGACAACCGATAAAAACGGCAGCGCATCTTTAAACATTAATTTAAATTCAGGGAAATATATGGCTGAAATTAGTGTAAATTACACCAGCATTGATGCAAAAGTAAATATTCTTCCAACTGTAAACGGCAGCGATATTACAAAAATCTACAGGAATGCTACGCAATACACGGCAACATTTAAAGATAGTAAAGGCAATTACCTGGCTGAAAACACAACAATTATCTTTAACATTAACGGAGTATTCTATGAGCGAAAAACAGGAAATAATGGTATAGCAATATTAAATATTAACCTGGAACAAGGAAAATACATAATTACTGCAATAAATACAGTCACTGGAGAAAATACTGCCAATAATATTACAGTCCTTCCAAAAATTACAGAAAACTATAATTTAACCAAAAAATATAAAAATGAAAGCCAGTTTACGGTTAAAATACTTGGCGATGAAGGAACATCAGTTGGCGCGGGCAAAAATGTTACATTCAACATCAATGGAGTATTATATACCCGCCAAACAAATGAATCCGGAATAGCTAAACTAAATATTAACCTAATTCCTGGCGAATACATCATCACAAGTGAGTATGAAGGATGTATGGTATCAAATAAGATTACAGTCCTTGCAAACTAAAATATAATTTCAGTGCAGATATTGGGACAAATCAATATCTGTTATAATCTTTTTTCTCAATATTTTATCGATTCCTGTTCCGTATTGGGCTGCTTTTTTGGGCCTGTATGCAATTTCAGTATCAAGACCTTCATTATATGCAAATTTTCTTAAGATATTTTTTCTCAATACATCACCGCTTCCGGAAATCTTATTTTTAGTAGGCAGGTTTATTGCATATTCAACCAAACCCTTATCTAAAAACGGCAGTCTCAATTCTACTGAATTAAGCATGGCGCATGCATCATCACGCTCCAGGTTGACGTGATACATATTTGAAATATCTTCACGAATTTCCAAATCAAGATTACCTTCTTCATAGCTTTTAAGGTATCTGTTATATCCTCCGAAAAGCTCATCAGCACCTTGGCCTGAAAAAACAACTTTCTGTCCATCGCCGGCCGCAGTTTTTGTTGCAAAGTAAGTTGTCAGTCCAACTCCAACCTTCATCAGGTTATCATCCCCAATTGCTTCAACAACTTCACCGATATGTTGCTTAATTAAATCTTCATCAATGATTTGAGTTTTTAAAGATAAATCCAGGTATTCTGCAGCATATTTTGCAGCATCCAAATCTTTTGACCCTTCACGACCGACCGCATATAATGTAATATCCAGTTTTTTATTGCATGAGATATCCTGCAAAAGCAGTGCCAAAATTGAACTGTCAACACCCCCTGAAAATATTACACCAAGCCTGTCTAATCCTTCCACTCTTTTAGCAACACTTAACTTTAATAACTTGTTTAACTTAGATGCATCAACTTCCATAATTTTTTCATATATTGCCTGTGCTGGAGCTACATCATTCCAGTTAAAAAGTATGTGTTCGGGCAACAATGTGGAAATTTCATCAAATCCCAACCCATATAATGCATCACGTGAAGAGCAAAAAGCACACAAATCATCACATATAGCATAAAACAAAGGTTTAACCCCTAATGGATCGCGACAAATGGCAAGATTTTCTCCATCCCACACAGCAAAAGCATAATCACCGTCAATCAACCTTTGGGCAGATTTAACAGCTTTCAGCAAATCCCCTTCATTATAAAAGTCAATCAAATTAACCAGAGCATCCCCATCGGATTTGATTTCATCTTCAACACCCATTTTTGACAATAGATTTCTGATTGTATTGAAATTATACAATGCGCCGTCAAATACAAGAACAAGGTCATCTTTGCATACAGGCTGGGGAATTGATGACCTTTCAGGTGAATCATAAACGGAAAATAGATTATGACCTAAAGCAATATTATAACTGTTATCATCAGTAAAATCATCCAAATCTATGTTTAAATAAATATCATCTAAAAAAACCCCGGATGAATCAGGACCGCGATTTTTAGATATCTTTAACATTTCAGTTAAATCACTGACTTTAAAATTTCCTTGAAGACCAACAATCGAACTCATAGTAATAAGTATAAAAACTATGATTTAAAAAAATTATTATTATTATATACAAATGTGAGGTAAAATATATGAAAAAATATCATGAAAGAACACTAGAAGTTCACGCAGGAGAAATGCCTGATCCAGTAACTGGTGCAAGGGCAACTCCAATATATCACACAAGTTCATATGCCTTCGAAAGTGCTGATAAAGCTAAAAAATTGTATGCTTTAGAAGAAGAAGGACATATTTACACAAGAATTTCAAACCCAACTTCAGAAGTTTTAGAAAAACGTGTGGCTGCAATAGAAAATGGTGTTGCGGCACTAACACAATCAACGGGAATGAGTGCTATTCTACTTTCTATTCTAAATATTGCCGGAAATGGAGATGAAATAGTATCATCCAACAATTTATATGGTGGAACATATACATTATTTAAAAATACAATGCCTAACTGGGGCATTAAAGTTAATTTTGTTGATACTCATGATTTGGATGCTTATAGGAAAGCAATCAATGAAAAAACAAAAGCAATATACTGTGAGTCCATTGGAAATCCGCAGTTAGATATTCCTGACTTTGAAGCACTATCAGAAATTGCACATGAAAACAATATTCCATTGATAGTTGACAATACATCAGCCATTACAATGGTAAAACCTATAGACCACGGTGCAGATATTGTAGTTCACTCAGCAACCAAATTTTTATCCGGAAACGGAACAAGCATGGGGGGAATAATAGTTGATGGTGGAAAATTCGACTGGACAAATGGAAAATTCCCAATGTTTACCGAACCTGACGAGTCATATCACGGATTAATCTATTCAGAAGCCTTCGGCGAAAAGGCATATATCATGAAAGCACGTGCACATTTGATGAAAGATTTAGGAACCGTAATGAGTCCTTTAAATGCATTTTTAATTATACAAAGCTCCATGACATTGTCATTAAGAGTCAGACAACATTGCGAAAACGCATTGGAAATAGCTAAATTCTTAAAAAATCACGAAGCAGTTTCATGGGTCAACTACCCCGGTTTGGAAGATAATGAAAATCACGAAATGGCTGAAAAATACCTGAACGGCAATTACGGCTGTATTGTAAGCTTTGGTATTAAAGGCGGAATTGAAGAAGGTAAAAAATTCATCGAAAGTGTTGAACTTTTAAGCCACGTTGCTAACATTGCAGATTCAAAAACACTCGTTATTCACCCAGCAAGTACGACACATTCCAACATGACTGAAGAAGAACAATTAGATAGTGGAATTACACCAGATTTCATTAGAATGTCTGTTGGTATTGAAGATGTTCGTGACTTAATCGAAGACATTGACCAAGCACTAAAAAAAGCTATCAATTAGGGTTTTCAACCCTCTATTTTTATTTTTAATTAAAATTTATTTTAAAAAAATTAAATAAAAAAAGTTGAGTACTGAAAAGTACTTTTAAACTAATTCAGGAACATCACTAACTGAGGACAATCATAATGCTGAGCTAAAAAAAGAATTATCCTCTCGAATTACGTTCATGATGATGCCAACGTAAAGAAATACCCGCAAGTAGATTATAAGGACAATCATTACAATCATCTAAACCAACAGGAGTAAAACCCCTCTGATTACGGTCATGATGCCAATTTACATAAGTATCAGCAATTTGAGCATGATAATCTGAAACAACCTGAGAATAAGATATAATAGAAAGAGCATCTCCCAGAGCAACATGAGAATTATCAACCACGACACTGTCAGTATCAGCTGCTGAAACAGAACATATACCAATTAAGGCAATTGCAACCAAAAATAAACTAAGTAAAACCCTTTTCATAATATCATTAAAAAAATTTTTTAATTAGATAATGTATTTACAAATACACTAATTAAACAAATATATTAAAACGGCAATATATAAAGTTTTTCAAATGTAAGTAGTCACTTACATTTTAAAATAGTGAAAAAGGAAAATTTAACCATGTAAAATAAAAAAAAATAAAAATTTATTGAAGTTAAATTTAAAAAAGAATATTCTGCTTTTAATATCGCAAATGGTTAAAAAAAGAATTAAATAAAGTAATAAAGTAATTTTAAATTAAATCACTTTTCTTAACAGTACACTGGTGTTATTTGTATTTCCTATCGGAAGCAACATTACCTCTT
Organism: Methanobrevibacter sp.; assembly: GCF_045646045.1. Taxonomy (GTDB): domain Archaea; phylum Methanobacteriota; class Methanobacteria; order Methanobacteriales; family Methanobacteriaceae; genus Methanocatella. The sequence goes on from NZ_JAZRJY010000116.1 coordinate 5,606, forward strand.
TATGGAAACCTCTGAGAATCGTATCAGTTAACGGAGCGTAAAGAATAGCTCTCATACCACTGTAAGTTCTGACAAGAACAGGGGTTTTTTCATCAACGATTTCCCAAACATTGGAAAATACCCTATCTTTAGGCTCTGCAAATGCTGCAACCATCAAAATATCAAAATCAATATCTTTTAGCACTGTTTCATCCCCAACTATTATTTCTATACCATCATCAAGACCTAATTTTTCTATAACTTTACGGGATAATTCAGCAACATCTTCCTGAATTTCAATACCTATACATTTACAGCCGAACTTTTGCCGGAATAAAATTAATGTTAAGGGCAAAGGCCCACTGCCTACAAAAACAAAAGTTTTATCTTCATGCCAATGAGCTAATTTGGATTCATTGGTAAGTAGTCCTTCATATCTTTCATAAAAGTGAAAAGTATCTAGAGTTGCTTGAGGATCATCGGATTCAATAATTTCCAATGCATTGTTAGTTTCCAATCTGGCACCAATATACAAATAGAATTTCCTGATTAATTTCAAAGCAGTATTCATCTTTTTATCATCTAGAATATGTTTTGCTGAATCAAAATCTATTGTTTCATCATGTGCTATAACTTCAATTTCATCTAGTAATTTAGTTATTTCATCCAAGTCCACATCATTCAATGATGAAATGTCATCAAGGGAGTCAACACCATAATCCTCCAATTTTTCAGCAATTTCTTCTATTTTTGGCCAATATTTCCAACAACTCATTTTTTATCACTATTCAAATATATTAGTAAAACCAGTAAATATACTTTTAATATTTTAAAAATAAAACTATTAATAATGATTCTAAAAACAACTAACCTAATATTAAGACCATGGAAAAAAGAAGATGCAAAATGTTTATATCATTTTGCAAAAAATCCTAATGTTGGTCCAATTGCAGGTTGGCCACCACATGAAAGCGAAAAAGACAGCTTAAATATCATCAACACTGTTTTTTCTAAAAGAGAAACCTATGCAATAGTCAAGGATGATATTCCTATTGGATGTGTAGGCTTATTATTTCATCCGGATACCAATCATTTCTGGGGTGATGGCGCTTGTGAACTTGGATACTGGATAGCTGAAGAATACTGGGGAAATGGCTATGCAGCAGAAGCATCCAAAAGATTGATTGAGTATGCATTTGATGAATTAAACATTGAAGTGATATATGCAACATATAGAATCGAAAATGACCAGTCCAAAAGAGTCCTGGAAAAACTAGGCTTTGAATATTTAAGAGAAATGCAAAATGAAAACTATCTGCATGAGATTTTTAAAGAAATAGCCATGAAACTTGAAAAATGAGTGATGGCAGAAATTATTTGATTTTGAACCTTTTTCATTTCTCCATTTTGATTTTTTTGTCTGATTTTTTAAGTTTGTGATATGAATCGTATTGCACCTATAAAAGAATGTAAATCTATTTTATTTTCTTTAATGATGTTAAATAATCTTATTAAATATATTTTTTTAACTATTAACTTGTATAAATATCCCATTATTAAAATAATATGATTTTAGGGCATTACAAGGTTGAAAGTAAGTACTTGCATTCGGAAAATATTATATATGCAATAATAAAAAAAATTACACTGCATTATCAAGACTATTATGTTATCTTGAAATTATACAATTAATTTAAAAGATGATGAATATGAATGGGAAAATTATATGCATAATGTTAATAATTGGAATGATTTTTTCAGTTTCTTCAGTTTGTGCAGCTGATTTAAATGATACACAAGTCATTCGTATAGATGATTTTATACAAAATGATATTAATCTCGATATAGACTGCAATGACAATTCTACAGACAATTCTACTGAAATAGATTTTGATAATATACCTGAAGGAGATATAAATTTAAATAATACTGGTGTTTTACCTGTGGAAATAAGTTATGATATGGATCCGATTGTGATTGAAGATTGTTTAGATAAAGAAATTAATTACTATTTTATCGATTTTAATTTTGTTAAAGCACCATACATCAAAGATTTTACCCTACACTTTGATGTAGATGGATATAATGATTGGTTTGTTGAATATGATGACGCATTAAATCAGGGAGGCAAAGCCTTTTTAGTAGCATCAAATAATGAAAATTCTGAATATTATATACCTGACTTTAACGAAATAACCGTTACAGTATCATACTCTATAAACGGTGAAATGGAATTCCATAAAATGACTTTTGAAAAATCTGATTTTAAACCGTTGATAAGATAGTTAATAGAGTATTGGTAGAAATTGTTGAGTTTTAATAATTATTCAATTTTTACCAAATTTTACTATTTTTTTATAATCTAATAATTTCTGCCAACAATCAAAATATTAAAAAAAGGAATTATGACAACATATTATTGATTTGATCAGCTGTTATAACCCCTTCAACTACAAAGTTTTCATCAACAACAGGCAGACATGAAATGTCGAATTTACTCATCATACGGGAAATATCTTCAATAGAATCGGAAGAATGACAGAATTTAACTGTTTTTGTCATGATATCCTTCAGATTATTGGAGTTTGTTGCAATAGCTTTAGACAAGTCCCAGCTGGTAACGATACCTATAAGCTTATTATCATCAGTAACAATAGGAATATGGGTTATATTTTTTTCAAGCATTAATTTGGCGGCTTTTGTAACCAAATTATCTTCCTTAATTGTTACTACATCACGAGTCATCAAGTCACCGACCACATTGTCTGACAGGCATTTAGAAAGGAAGTAGTTGAGCTGACCTTTTTCAAGCAGGAATGCATCGTGTCCATAATTGGACTTGATTTCTGAAAATGATACTTCAATATCATTTGCATTCAATGCAGCAACCAAATCTGTACTTTGTTCAGTCGGATACAGCCAGTCTGAATCCACTGATATTACTTCCAGTTTACATTTAACATCCTTTAAGCCTTCAATTACTGAGTTGTTTACTGCCAAATCAAATAAATCAACAGCTTTTGTAATGTATAAGTAACTATTAGCATCAAAACGCTTTACAAATGATTCTCCCTGATGATGCAAGTAACTTTCAACCTGGAAATCCATTGTAAAATCATAACTGATTTCATCCTTATCCTGTAAATCACGTCCAAATTTGAGATACATTGATTCATCACTCAAATATGTAATATGTGCAATCATACGAGCTAAAGATAATCCGCTTCTTGGAGTTTTGCCGGTGCCATAATAATTGCCTTCATTCCAATCAGGATCAGAAAATATGGCCTGGCGACCAACCTCATTAAATGCAATTTGCTGAGGGGAAGACTGTGCGGTTGTAGCTATTGGAATTGCTTTTTTCATCATTTCCGGATAGCTGACAATCCATTGAAGAACCTGCATTCCTCCCATTGACCCGCCGATAATAGCATACAACTGATTAATGCCAAATGAATCAATCAATTCTTTTTGAACATCAACCATATCTTTAATTGTAATTACAGGAAAATCAAGAGCATATTCTTTTCCGGTTTTAGGGTTAATTGAACTTGGACCGGTTGTTCCTTTACATCCACCCAATACATTGGAACAGATTATAAAGTATTTTTCAGTGTCAATGACTTTTCCAGGCCCTATAACTATTTCCCACCAGCCGGGCTTTTTACTTCCTTTATGCCAGCCGGCAGCATGGGCATCACCAGTCAGTGCATGACAAATTAAAATAGCATTAGATTTATCACTGTTAAGTTCTCCATAGGTTTCATAAGCAACAGTAATATCTTTTAAAGTCCTGCCACTTTCCAAGACAAAAGAATCATCAATATTAAAGTATTTTGTTTCAACAAAACCAACAGAATCCTTATCCATAAAAATCACCATATTAAATCTAAATTTTGCAATGCTTTTTTTGCAGCTGATTGTTCAGCTTCCTTTTTATTTCTTCCTTTTCCGCAACCCATTTCCTCTTCATCTAAATAAATAGCCATTATAAACGTTTTATCGTGTGGAACTCCATGTTCTTCAAGAAGTTCATATCTTATTTTAATTTCTCTTACATCACAGTATTCTTTTATTTTTGATTTATAATCATGGAAATAAATTTTTTCCTCATCAATATGTCTGAATATTATTTTTGCAATGAATCTTTTTGTAAAAGCGAATCCCTGATCCAGGAACAGTGCTCCCAAAAATGATTCAAATATATCTGAAGTAATTGATAGGACTTCATTATCCGTCAAACTCATTTCATCAACTGAAATTTTTAAAAAATCAGGTAATCCAAGCTCATGAGAATACTCTATCAAAGCCGCCTGACACACATAGTTTGCTCTAAGCTTAGTTAATTTACCTTCCCCATATTTAGGATATTTTTTATAAAGATACTCTGAAACTAACATGTTTAATATAGAGTCTCCAAGAAACTCCAAACGTTCATAATCATAGTCTATTCCATGTACCGTTGCATATGAACCATGCATGAAGGCAAGTTTGTAATAATCTTCATTATTTGGTTCAATTGAAAATTTTTCGAATAAATTCATATTAAAGCCCATAATCATATAATTATTTATAACTATGATTTTTAATTTATATAAACTTCATTATATATAACTATTGTTATAAATATTACTCGTCAAATGCTCTAGCTCTTTGCTTAAATATAGATTAAATTAAAAAATGAATCAAGGATTGGTAAAATGATATTGAATTGGAAAGAAGAAATAACAAAAATTGACCCGGACATGAAATTTAGAGCACAGGGCGGATGGTTGAAAACAGTAGAAGAGCTAGACAAAAGCGTAACAAACGGATATTCATTAGTAGGCGATTTTGTAAAAGCAGGAGACTTTGAAGGAGAATACAGTGAAGGAATATATCTTGACTGCAACAAAGAGGGAACTGCTAAAAAACCACAGACGGATTACAGATTATTTAGATTCAGAGACGGAAAAGTAAGATTACTTGATTTAGTCATTGATGCACAAAGAAGTTGGGCACAGGATTTCTGGGATGCTGTTGAAGACGAAATCTAAAAAAAAACTTTTATAAATTTTTTTAAAAAATATGATGTAAAGTACAGCAGGAACAGCTCGGATTAAAGTAATTATCTCTAGGCATACTTTGAGCAGGCTGCATTATTAATGAAATTTCAAAAATAGAACTTGAATCGGGACTTGCTTTTTTAGTTACCTTAGAAAGTCCCCTGTAATTAACCGGAACATTGCCAGTTTGGGAAATATTGTAATAGAACAGTTCACCACTGTTAAGCTTAGAGAAAAATTCCTCTAACTGCTTTACCTGCTTTGGAAACATTGAAAAATTGGCACTCATTAATTTGTCTTGCCTTTGTTTAATGCCAACATATTTAACATTAACCGCTAAAATATCACCATCTTCTTTTGTAAATACAATACATTCATCCAAATCAACGTTTTCCCTTAAAGCTAAATCCTTCAGTTCAGACATTAAAATGACTCCTAAAAACAGTATGAAAAATAATCTTGTGTGATGATAATTATAAAAAAAAGTGGTTTGATGAAGATTAATTTAATAATCTCCAATAACTTTTACCAACTTAAACTAATCTTTGTCTAGTAGTTGGTTTTTTATTTTGCCAGCTGTATCTCCTTAATTTACTAGATCTACCAAATCCGCAAGAAGCACAAACTTTTTTACGTATGTGATAAGTATTTCTACCACATCTTCTACATCTGATATGGGTCTTTTTATTCTTTTTACCCATTGATGGAGTTCCCTTTGACATTGATACACCTCCTCCCTATTAATTATTAATTCTCTGTAATCTTTAACAATTATTGAATAATATTTATGGTGAAATATAAACAATATTGTCTCCTCTAATGAGGACAACACCTAATCTTCTAGTTACTTCTCCATCTTGTAACTCTTCAGCATCGTTAAGAACTAAATTCATGTGTAAATCGAAGCTTTTGAGTATACCTCTAAATTCACGGTCTCCTTTGAGTTTGATTAAAACTGGAGCATCGATAGATTTTCCTAATGCATCAAGTGGTCTTTGAACATTTTGTCCCATTATATCACCTTATATTACCTATTAATTGTATTTAATTAAAATTTTTTTAAAAGGAATTATCATATATAATAATTACCTGTATTAGAAATAATATAATCAAGTTAAGATAGACAAAACCTAATTAAAACTAATAATAAATTATATAATCAAACTAATATATAAATGTTAGTATTTTTAAGCCAAAAAATACTAATCAATTGCTCTCTCACACTTTTCTTTTATAGTATTTTGATTCATAGATTAAAATGCCATGCATTTCAACAAAAACGAATATACCAAATTACTTAGATACATCCTATCAAACTGCTATGACAAACCACATGTCGGAAAAACAGTACTGACAACAACACTATACTTTATAGACTTTAACTATTACGAAGCATACGGCGAATCCTTAACAAAGGAAAAATATATGAAAACAAAAAAGGGCATAAAGCCAGATCACTTTTCAAAGGTTACGGAAGAATTAATTGAAAGAAATAAAATCTATTTCAGAAAAGAACCATATTACCATACGACACTGCACAAATACTATCTAACTGAAATACCCAATATAAAATTTACAAACAAAAAGACAAACATTATAGATTTAACAATGAAGCATCTAATAACTAAAAGTGCAACAGCAATACTGAGATATGCAAGTAAAGATCCCCCATACCAAAATACGGATTTTAACGAAGAAATAGACTATAATAATGTATATTATAGAGATTCAAGATATTCGATTAGAAAAAAATTTATTAATTTATAAAACAATATTTATTATAATAACAAAAATAGGGAAAAAACATGGTAATTAAAGTCAAAAAAAGAAATTTTTTAAAAAAGAAAAAAATAAAACAAATCAAAAATGAATTAGGAGAATACGGAGGATTGCTTGAAAACAAGAAAAATGTTGAAATCCTGGAAGCAGAACCTAATTCATTTATACTAGTCGATGGTGAACCATATATTATCATAATTGATGATAAAGCATTTCCAACACTTAAAGCAGCACTTGCTAATGAAATAGATGGAAAAACTGTAACCGTTGATATGGGTGCAGTGCGTTTTGTAACAAACGGTGCTGATATTATGAGTCCTGGAATCACCGCTGCAGATGATAATATAACTCTCGGAGATATTGTCCTGATTGTAGATGAAACACACGGCAAACCATTGGCTATTGGTGTCAGTTTAATAACTGGTGAAGAAATGGTTGAAAATGATTCAGGAAAAGCAATAGAAACAAAACACTATGTCGGCGATGAAATCTGGAACTTTGAAATATAGGTGATATGAATGGCTGAATTACGATACAGAGCAGGAAATATTCATGACCCTGGAGTTCACAAGATTGGAATAATCGCACTTGGGTCACATCTGGAAAACCATGGCCCCGCATTGCCAATAGATACGGATGCAAAGATAGGTGCACACATTGCATTTCAATCATCCCTTAAAAGCGGAGCAAAATTTTTAGGAGTAATATTTCCGGCATACGAACTGGATGAAATAGACCATGGAATACATGTTTCCCTTGATACTTTAAAAGAAAATGTAATAGAAACCTTAAATTCAGCTAAAAAATTCCTGGATATTGAAAAAGTGATAATAGTAAATTCACATGGTGGAAACCTGCCGTTAATGACAGAAATCTGGGATATTGAAGAAAAAACAGATTTGATTATAGTGATGAATAATAAAATAATCTCCACAGAAGGACCTCATGCAGGAAGTGGAGAACTGTCCATGGCAAAAGTTCTGGGCATAATAAACGAAAAAGAACTGGAACATCAGGCTGACGTTAATAAATACATCGAAGTGGGCTTGCATGGATTTAAAAAAGCACGTGAAAACGATCCAAATATTGAAGAAGGAGCACTGGATGTAGAAGAAAATGGAGTATATGTTGATGAGGAATACGGTCATCAACTCTTTAATCTGGCAATTGATACAGTACTCTTCGATGTTGAAAAATTACTTGATTTTTAAGGAGAATGCTGAGAATCATTTCCTGAACTTCCACCGCCACCACCACTAGGAGTTGGCTCCGGAGTAGGTGTAGGAGTTGGAGTGGTATCCTCTTTAGTTTCAACACTACCTGATGAGCTTCCAGAATCAGAATAAGTTTGAACATGACTTCCTGAATCTGAAGAAGCATGATTAGAATTGGAAGGAGTAGCATTACCAAAAAATGGTGTTGAATTATTACTATTATTTCCAAAATTAAGATTTAAATGATATGTACCTGTCATTGCTGCAAAAACACCTGCAAAACAAAATGCTATAATAGCAACAATTAAAACAACCAATACAATAGCAGAACGACTTGCCATAATAAACACCAAGGTAAAATTTTATTATCAATATTATGTATAATTAATTATATAAAGATTATTATGAAAACAATAGCAAAAGCGGTTGAAAGTGAAATAAATGTTAAAAAATCACAGTTTATTTGCCATTTATTTCCAACCAAAACCAAAAAGGAAAGCAAAGAAATCATATTAAAAGTCAATGAGCAATATAGCGATGCTACACATAATTGTACTGCATATATTGTCTCTGACGGCGAAGGTTTTGATGATGATGGTGAACCTGGGGGAACTGCAGGCAAGCCCATGATCAATGTTTTGAGAAAAAATGAACTGCATAATGTTACTGCTATTGTTACTCGTTATTTTGGCGGAATTAAACTTGGTGCCGGAGGATTGGTTAGAGCCTATTCAAAATCCGTTTTGGAAGCCATTAATGAAGCTGAAATTTTAGAAGTTGAACTGTATGATGTTTATACTCTTGTTTTTGAATATTCAGACATTAAATTAGTTGACGGTGAAGTCAGAAACAACAATCTGGAAGTTACAAACAAAGACTATTCCGATAAGGTAACATATGATGTGGTTTCTAAAGACTTTAGGGATATTGAAAAAATCTTTGAAAAATATTCCGGTAAAATAACTGTTAACTTTAAAAATAAAGAAGTTTTAGTTAAGTAATCTACATCCCATGAAAACAAAATACATTCCTGATGTGCAAACTTAATGATATTGAAAAGACTATTGATTAAAATAGATAATTCTATAAGAAAATATAAAATTATTTAAGCTACTTTTAATAATTTTGATGGATAAATTGTTTGAAAAAAAGAAAAATATTGAAGATGAAAAATATTCACCTTCATCAATGACTTATTTTTTAAATCTTCTTAATTGTGGGAAAACCAAAGTTAACAGCAATAAGAAAAGGATTAAAATTGGATTACCCGTTGCTCTATTATTTATAGGAACTTCGATAGGAGGTTTTTCATTGGATGTACGATTTTCCGGTTCAGGATTGACAGGTTCAGGAACATCTGGAATTACAATAATAAATCCTGTTCCATTAGATGCTAAATAAACATCATCACCATTGAATGATACAAATACAGGATAAGTTCCATTATAATTATCAGGTACAAGCCATGGAACATTGCCTTTACCATTAATGATTTCAACAACCTTAACTGTTCCATCAGGTAAAATTACAGTAACATTACCATTAAACGGTAGCCCATCATCAGCTGTGACATTAATAGGAATGATTATATTATCACCAGGATGAGCAGTAACATTACCCACACTAACATGAGTAGGAATTGGATTAACAGTGATTTTAGAAGTGTTCGTAGCAGAAGTATGATTAGCATCAACAACAGTAGTCCAAACCACAGTATAATTACCCACAGGCAACTGATCAACAGGAATAGAACCATCAGGACCAACAGTACCATTCAAAATAGGATTACCCTCACTATCAAAAATCTCATAAGTAACATTAGTAGCATTAACACTATCATAATCCACAACAATAGGCTCACCATAAGTCACATTAACATCACTACCATTCACCAAAGAAGGAGCAGGATTAACTGTGACATTTTCACATGGATATTCATTGTCTGAAGTGTTTTTATCTTCTTCAGTAGAATTTACACTAACTATATTTTCAACTATACCTACAGATAAAGTTTTAACGGTTAATGTTAAGTAAACAGTTTCATCCTTATTTAAATTACCTATATACCAAATGCCTTCTTTTTCATCAAATTGACCAACATTATGAGTATCTACATTAGTAATTTTAACAATACCATTCATTACATCTGTAACATTGACATCAGTAGCATTAGAAGGACCTGAATTAGTAACACAAATCGTGTAAATTACTTCATCTCCAACAGTAACATTTGTTTTATCTACGGTTTTATTGATTTTCAAATCAACAAGAGGTAAAACAGTAACATTAGTTTTATTAGAAACTTCTGTTGAATTTTCAGTGCAGCTAAGAGTAACAACATTAAGGAATGTGCCGTTTGTTAAAACAGTAACATTGAAACAAACACTGTAACTAGAACCTTTAGTCAAGTTACCTACTTCCCAAACAATAGTCTTATCAGCAATTTTGAAAGTTCCATTTGCACTTTTACCATCAAATTTGAATACATCATCCAACACATCAGTTATATTAACACCAGTCGCATTGGCAGGACCATAATTAGTAACAGTAATTGTGAAAGTAACATTCTCATTAACCTTTACTTCACCAGGTGTAGCGGTTTTTACAATAGTTAAATTGACAGGAACAACCTCAATTGTGGTAGAATTCTTAACCTCAGTATCATTCTCAGCACATGTTACATTAACCTTATTGGTTCTAAATCCAGTACCATTAGTACGGACTACAACATAATACTCAGCAATACCACCGGAACCCAATTTAGTTAAATTCCAAGAAATAACCCTAGTAGACTCATCCCAATAATAACCAGAAGTAGCATCATTTTCAAAGATTAAACCTACCGGCAACTCATCACATATTACTAAATCAGTAGCATCAAAATCACAATTATTTTTAACAACAATCACATATTTTACTAAAGTATTATTAGCAACAATTGTAACATTAGCAGTTTTATTAATATTTAAAACAACAGCACCGACTTCAACATCAGTGAAATTCTTAACCTCAGTATCATTCTCAGCACATGTTACATTAACCTTATTAGTCAAATTCACAGCATCATCAACATTCACACGAGCAGTAATCCAAAACACAACAACATCACTAGAATTTAAACTAGAAATATTCCACTTAGCACCATTATTAAACTGACCCAGATACACAACAACACCATAAGGATCATCAACAATACCACCATCAACAAAAGACAAACCAGCAGGCAATATCAACACTGGTAAAATGAAACAGTCGCTTAAATCCCGATGGAGCAAAGAGAGCCTAAAGGCAATACGAAAAGCATTTTTTGAATCATGAA
>NZ_JAZRJY010000117.1:0-7879 GCF_045646045.1 Methanobrevibacter sp.
GTGCATCATATATTGGATTGGACGATGTAATAATCAATAACGGCAATATCAGCATTAGGTATGAAGCCCGCGTAGATGTAAACAATAAAACTTTGAATTTAGAAATTGGTCAAAATTTCACTATTGTTGCCACTACTACTCCTGAAGGTTTGGATGTAACTTATGTTCAGGATGACTCCGGTGTTTACATTGTTGATAAGAATGGTGTTGTCACTGCATTGAAAAACGGTACAGGTTCTGTTTTTGTTAAAATTGGCGGAGACGGCATTTACGCTAAGAATTCAACTATTGTTAATGTTACTGTAAGTAAAGTTCCTACTGAAATCAGTGTTTTAAATGACACTCTTGATTTAAAAGTTGATGGAGTAGTTGAAACTGGTGCTACTTTAACTCCTGCCGACGCAGGCAATTTAACCTACACTGTAAGTAATCCTTCCATTGTCAAAGTTGAAAATGGTAAAATCACAGCCCTTAAAGAAGGTAATGCCACTATTACTGTCAGCTTTGCAGGAAATAAAAAGTATCTTGCAGCAGAAAATAAAACCATAAATGTAACAGTCAGATTGAACGACGCAAGCGTCAAGGTTAACAATAATACTTTGAATTTATTGGTTGAAGATAAATTTAATCTCATTGCTACAACTGAACCTAAAGATTTAACCGTTAATTTCACTTCCAACAATCCTTCTGTTGTGACTGTTGATAATAAAGGTAATGTTTTAGCTGTCGGTGAAGGTAATGCTACAATTACTGTTACTGTTGGCGGTGACGGTAAATATGTTGAAAATTCAACTACAGTTACTGTTACTGTAAGCAAAGTTCCTACAGAAATCACTGTTGATCCTGCTTCATTAGACTTGTTTGTTGGTGATGAAACTGTTATTGCTGCTAATTTGACTCCATCTGATGCGGGTAATGTTACTTTCACATCCAGTGATGAGAATATTGTTGCTGTTGATGATAAAGGCAATGTAATTGCTGAGGGTAAAGGTCAGGCAATTATCACTGTCAGTTTTGCAGGGGACAATAAGTATGCTGCAGCAGAAAATAAAACCATTACAGTAACAGTCAGCTTGAATGATGCCAGTGTCACTGTTGATAACAATACTCTGGATTTGAAAGTTGATGAAACATATAAAATTAATGCTACCAAACATCCTGATACAATATTGCTTGATATTACCTACACATCCAGTGATGAGTCTGTTGCTACTGTAGATAAAAATGGTGTTGTTACTGCTCATGGCGAAGGTACTGCAATCATTACTCTTGAAGTGGGCGATGATGAAATCTATGCTAAAAATTCAACAGCAGTTACTGTTACAGTAAGCAAAATACCTACTGAAATTAATATTGAAAATGCCAATGTTACTTTAAATGTTGGTGATGAGGTTTCAACCGGCGCTGCATTAAATCCCGAAAAAGCCGGTAATTTAACCTACAAGTCAGATGATGAAAGTATTGCTATAGTTAAAGACGGTAAAATCATAGCTCTCAAAGAAGGAGATGCGATTATTACTGTCAGCTTTGCAGGAGACAATAAGTATGCTGTAGCAGATAATAAAACAATTAAAGTAACTGTTAAAAAATTAAATCCAATCATGGATGTCAGTGCTGAAGAGATTACTGAAGGTGAAAATGCTACAATTAGTGTAACTTTGCCTGATGATGCAACAGGCAATGTAACAACTACAGTTAACGGTAAAACTTACTCTTCACCAGTTGAAAATGGAAAAGCAGTTATCACTATTTCTGATTTGGAATATGGAAACTATACTCTTCCAGTAACTTACTCTGGTGATGATAAGTATAATCCATTGACAAAGGATGTAAATCTTACGGTCAAAGAAGATGAAATTATTGTGTCTGCTCTGGATTTAACAAAATACTATTCAGGCACTGAACCTTTCACTGTAAATGTAACATATACCAATGGAAGAGCAATTGCAGGCAAGGAAGTTAAAATAACCATTAATGGCATAACATACACAAGAACCACAGACAAAAACGGTACAGTTTCATTAAACATCAATCTAAATGCGGGAACATATGATGTGGCTGTTGAAGTTGACAATATCTCTGTTGATTACATGGTGACTGTATTATCCACAATCAATGCCAGTGATATTGAATCCAAAATCAAGAATCTTGTATTCACGGCATCTTTCATTGACGGTGAAGGAAACTACCTGACTGATGGAACCAATGTCTCATTCAACATTAAAGGAGTAATCTATGATTCACAGGTAACTGGAGATAAAGGTTTAGCCAGCATTAATTTGACTTTGGACAGCGGAAGATACATCATCACATCATATAACCCTGTTTCAGATGAATATGCATCCAATAGCATTGCTGTTGATTTAAAGGATGTCGTCATGACTCTTTCCAGTGATGAAATCACAGTAGGTGAAAATGCTATCATAAGTGTATCATTGCCGGATGATGCAGAAGGTGATGTCACCGCTACAGTCAATGGTAAAACCTACGCCAATAATGTTAATAACGGCAAAGCCAATATCATAATTCCTGATTTGGCTGCTGGAAATTATACTGTTCCTGTAATATATTCGGGTGATGACAAGTACAATGGGGCAAAAGGTGATGCTAATGTTACTGTCAATAAGGCAGACGCTGCCATTAGTATTGATGCGCCCCCAATTACTGAAGGTGATAATGCTACCGTAACTGTAACATTGCCTGGTGACGCAACAGGAAAGGTAACTGTCGGTAATGAGATCGTCACTGTTAAAGAAGGCACTGCCAGTGTAGTTTTAACCGGCCTAAAAGCAGGAATAACCACCGTTCCAGTAACATACTCTGGTGACGACAAGTACAATCCGATTGAAACAAGCGTAGAAGTTATTGTAAATGAAAAGCCTGTTCCTGCCAAAGAGAACTTAACAATCCAGGCAACTGCAGATGAAATCACCGAAGGTGAAAACGCAACACTCATAATAACTGGTCTTGAAAATGCAACGGGAAATGTTTCCCTCATTGTCAACGGCAAAACATACACAGCACCAGTTAATAATGGTGAAGCCGTTATTACAGTTCCCGGTTTAACTGAAAATGTTACTGCTGTTGTCAATTATCCTGGTGATGACAAGTACAATTCTGCAGTGACTACAGTCAATATTACAGTCAACAGAAATACTGTAACTATCACAGCCGAGAACCTGACCAAATACTACCGGGACTCTCAGAAATTCACCGTAAAAGTTACTGATGCCAAAGGACAGGCTGCTGCAAACAAAACTGTGGAAATTACCATTAATGGTGTTACTTACAAAAGGACTACTGACGAGAACGGTACTGCAGGATTGAACATTAATTTAAACAGTGGTGAGTATCCTGTCAGTGTTGCTGTTGATGATGTAACAGTGAACTCTACCGTAACTGTCATGTCCACTATAGATGCATCAGATGTAGTTAAGATGTTTAGAAATGACACTCAATATAATGCAATATTTACTGATGTAAACGGCACAGCACTTGCTAACATCACTGTTTCCTTTAACATTCAAGGCATTATATACAACCGCACAACCGATGCAAAAGGTAGTGCAAAACTTAACATCAACCTGAATGCTGGTGAATACATTATAACTGCCGTTAATCCTGTTACCGGCGAGATGAAATCCAACAGAATCAAAGTGATTTCATTAATTGAATCTGATGATTTAACCAAGTATTACAGGAACTCTTCACAGTTTGTTGTCTGTATTCACTCTGCTGACGGAGGATATGTCGGTGCAGGCGAAGAGGTTAAATTCAACATAAACGGCGTATTCTATACCAGAACTACCAATGCTACAGGACATGCGAAGTTAAACATCAATCTGGGTCAAGGTAATTACACAGTAACTACCTACTATAAAGACTGCGGCCGTGGAAATAACATTGAAGTCTTGCCGATATTGAGCGCCGATGATTTGGTAATGAAGTACAGGGACGGATCACAGTTCAAAGCCAAACTTGTTGACGGCCAGGGCAAAGCATATGCAGGACAAAATGTACAGTTCAATATCAACGGTGTATTCTACAATAGGGCAACTGACAGTACAGGTACGGCAAAACTAAACATTAACTTAATGCCTGGCGAATACATCATAACATCAAGTTATAACGGTTCAAGCATTGCAAACAAAATTACAGTTAAAAGTTGAGGATTAAATTCTCAACTTTTCTATTTTTTTAGTACATGAATTTTTAATTTCATGATTAATTTTTTTAATAGTTATTGTTTTAACTATGATAATTTTAATTGCTATTTTAATATTATTAATTCATTTATATATTGACTATTTTTATCATTGCATGATCTACATTAACCAACATTTTTATGAACATTTCTTCTGTCCTTCAATAGCAGTTATATAAATTTTCAAAATTAATTATAAATAAATTGATTTATATAACTATCAATTAATTGGTGATGGATATGTCTTCGAAAAATTTTAAATATCTGGATGATCTAATTCACAGCGGTGCAAAAGAGATTGTTTTGGATTCTGATATTGTTTTGGGTGATGGTGAAGAATCTGAAGATTTATATTATAATGGTATTAAATTAGATGTAGATGGATTAATTATTGATGGAAATGGGTACACAATTGATGGGAAAGAAAAAGCAAGGATTTTTACTTGTACTGGTAAAGATATCACTATTAAAAATATTACATTAAAAAATGGTACTCATCTTTCTGCTATACTAAATCGTGGGGTTTTAACTGTAATTAATTCTTTATTTACTAATAACATGGGGTATGGTGGAGCGATATGGAATTTTGAAGGTGCTTTTTTAACTATAATTGATTCTACATTTGCGGATAATATTGCAGTTCGCAGAGGTGGTGGAGTATATAATTGTGAGGGTACATTAACCATAATTAATTCTGTATTCACAGGTAATTCTGCAAATCATGTTGGTGGAGCAGTATGTAATTTCGATGGTATGACAGACATTACAAAATCAACATTTACAGATAACTCTGCAGGTCGTCATGGTGAAGCAATATTTTGTACAAAAGTTGGTGAAGTTAATTTAAAAGATTGTACTTTTAAAAATAATGGGTTTGGTGATGATTGTTATGGAGTTTAATAAACAATAATACCATTATATATTTAATTTATATTCGTTCCGTATTTTTTTAAAAATTATCTAATGTGGCATATCCTTTAGCTTTTGCTTCACTAACTATTGTGTAGTCTAATATTTCTTTTATTCCTGCTCCTTTATTGTACATGGAATAAAATGTATTTTCACCAAGTAATGCATAATTCCATTTTGCATCCATTCTATCTGATCCGTTAAGTTTATTAATTTTGTTTAATGTATCTAATGTTGCTATTCTTTTTCTTTGCACATTTGGTGATTTTAAATCTTTATCGGCTTTTGTTTCGACAATATATATATCATTATCTATTTTTACTATAAAGTCAGGATAATATCTTGCCAATAATCCATCTTCCCGTATATATGTAATGGCAGCAAATGTATGATAATATTCATTGATTTTTAAAAATGAACTTACCCTTCCATCATTGTCTAATGCTTCAATAAAATTTTCTTCTAATCCACCACTATTTGAAGGATATCCTAATCTTTCATAAATGGATTTTCTAACAGGTATTGAGAAGTTTTCTCTCATACGTAATTCTTTTACTTCTGAGAAGTATATTTTATTTACAATAGCTTCAGTTATATCTACGTTCGTTTGCATTTCATATATTGTAGTAGATATCTGTTTAATAATGTGATTTATGACACTATTTTCAGACATTAGTAATATTCTCCAATTTTCATTAATCATTGGGTCAAAAGGTTCATCAAATAATTTTTCTCTTATATATCTATCTATCAATCCCATTAATTCCGCATTATTTACTTGCATCATTGGGAATATCTTTGTTTTACGTCCAATTGGTTGTATCATAGAATTAACATTACTTATGATTTTAGATAAAAACTCATTGTAACTTTCTGCTGTAAATATGTCAGATGTAACTTTATATTCACCAAATTGTGTACGAACAGTAACTTCATGTGATTTAAATTTTTCACCACCATCACCTTTAATTGCTTGTAAATCAGCCAATGGTGTTGGATATACTTCTAATCTATCCATAGATAGTTTTTCTTTGTTTAATATCTCTTCACTTTCTTGTATAATTATTGGCCAGTATAAATCAAATCTTTCATAATATTCTTTTAAGCCAACAGTTATCATGTCTCCAAGTACTTTACCTTTCCCTGGGTCTTCAGTTACTTCAGTAATAATACCTGATTCCATACTTTCTTCATAAAATTTAATGAAGTTTGGATGTTCTACTATACTTAATAAGTCCAAATAGTTATCTGGTTCTCTTTTATCAACTAAAACTTTTCTTCTACTTTCAGCTTTAATTTCTTCATAGTTAAAACCTCTCCACATAAGTCTTAATCCACGACCAATGGTTTGTTCAAGAAGTATCTCAGAGGCAGTTGATCTTAATGGAACAATAACACAAATATTATTAACATCAAAACCTTCACGAAGCATTAAAACAGAAACAACAACTTTAGGATTATCATAATTATCAATATTAAACAATCTTTGTTTTACTTCATCCCAATCTTTCTCACTAACTTCACCTTTTCTATTAGAATGAATTTCAACAACTTCATTATCAGACAAACCTTCTGATTTAAAAAATTCGGTTACATAAGGTGCAACCTTTGTATCTTCACAAACAACCAACATTTTAGGGTGTTTTGTTTTATCAAAAGACGAGAACTCTTCATCCAATATTTTTAATTTAGTTAATCCTGCACGAAGCATTAATCTTTGACCTTCAGATAAACCAATAATCTTTTTACCATCTCTTTCAGCTCTAAAATCTAAATCTATTGATGTAATTTCTTCACGTTTATCAATAGCAATCATCTTAACTAAACCTTTATGTATTGCAGTTTTCAAATCAAAATCAACAATAACATTGGGAAATAATGTTTAGTTTTACTTTTACCTGTAGAAGAACGCACAAGGAATCGTTTAGATTTCCTTGACTTTTTTTCTTTTTTTTAGTATTTTAATTAATTTTTTCTCTGTTTTTCTTAGAAAGCATACAAATTTGTTTGTAGATTCTGCTAAAACTTAAAATAAGAATTTGATGAATATTTTAAATAAACCTGATGGTGAAACACCTGAATAACTTAAACTTCAAATAATTTCTACACAATATTGTCATGGTTCTGATTAGTTTTCTATTTTTTCTAATTTATTGTGTGTGTTGACAGTATATATTAATTATATGCATTATATTGGATTTTAAACTTTTTTCATCTGTTTATTTTGTGTATGCAAGTGATTACTTTCGAATAATTTTATATACTCTTGTCTATAAAATAGAAATTAGCGGGTGTAAAATATTTTTTATACCTTTTATTTAGTGTGATTAACATGCATAATAGTTCAATTATAAACTTTAGAAAAAAGGGATTATTTGTTTTTTTTGTATTGTTTAGTATATTTCTTAGTTTTAGAACTATTTCTACTGCAAATAATCATTTGAGTGATTTACATATTATTAATCATGATTATGATTCATTTCGTGTGTTTAATCATATGATTTTTGATGGAGTCGATTTTACTGTACCTAATATTGTAGATGAAATTGACTCTAACGGAATAAAATATGGAGGAATAAACTTTTAAATAGTTTTTCATTAATGAGTTGGTTTTTTATGATTTATAAAAATAAGTTTTTGTTTGTATTGATGTGTCTTTTGTTTTTTATTAGTATGTCTTGTGTATGTGCAGGTGACAATGTAAATGTCACTGCAGTTGATAATTCTGTTGATGTTCCTGTTTGTAATGCTGCTAGTTTTGATGAT
>NZ_JAZRJY010000118.1:0-2023 GCF_045646045.1 Methanobrevibacter sp.
CTACGATCCGACTTGGATTATTTTTTGATATAAATAGAGTTTTATATTCGTAATACTCCCGGACTTCATTTTTTAACTTGTATGGGTTTTCTTTAAAATAGTTTTCTGGAATTTTAAATGTGTCGTCCGTTGTATTCATACCGCTTGAAGTAGTTTGGATGACTTCATCTAATGGTTTAAGATTGTCGTAATGTAAGTTTAATTCAAACCTAATCTTATCAATAATTGAATACTCGGATGGACAAGATGTATAGCTATGATTCTTTTCATATTCTTTAAATTGGATATTTAGTTCCTCAAACTCTGTGTTTTTCAATAAACTTACAATTTGACTTCTGTACTTATTATCGATTTCCTCCAAAAAGTTGAGAATTACAATGAATAAAAAAATTATGTTATTTCTTTCTTTGTAAAAACGAGTTAGTAAGTTGTCACTTTCAATGTAGCTAAAAAAGTTGAGAGTCCTTGTAGAAATATAATTGAATTCCAGTAACTTAATATTAAAGCCATCAGAATACTCCATGTTTCTGTTAATAAAAAAATCAAGATTAATACTTTCGTATAATCTACATATTTGTATCGTCTTGTTTAAGGAAATGTTATTGTTGCAACAAATATGAGTAAACATATCATAGTTATCATCAACAATAGCGTCAAAGAGTTGTTCTGAAATAATTTGGTGACATTCAATTTTGTTTATTATACCTTTAACCATTTCTCTCTCATACGATTTCAAATAAGAGAATAAGTCTTTTGTAGTCATTGGTGCTACCTGACCATTTAACGTAAACTCATATTTACTAAGTATTTCAACAAATTTTTCAGCATATATTGTTTTATAAAGGAACAACATTGCTTCTATCACAGGCATTAAATACCTATACTTATAAATGTAAAGTTTTAAACCTTCAGGTGCATTGTTTACAGATCCTTTAGTTTTAATATCTAGGTATTGTTCTCTAAAGAATTCAATTTTATCTTTATCATTTGGAGTCTCTAATATTTCAAGAAATTTATTATAATGTTTAGAGCTTTCCAGATATGTGGTTGTGAGTAACATATAAACTTAATATTGGGGATTCTTAGTAGGTTTTCTAACTCTATTTTTTCTTGTCTCTTTTCTAAGTCTTGGCATTCTATCCATATAGACAAATGGGACTTCATATTTTAACTCTTCATCCCAATATGCTTTATGGTGAAATACATCTGCTATGAAATCAGTTTTCATAGTAATAGCTACATCTTCCATACCTAAGCCATTAAGTTCTTCTATTTTCTTTTGGTTGAAATCCTCATTGGCTGTTTTAATATATATTCTTTTCCAATATGATGTTAGCTTTCCTTCAACTGGACTGATACGTATTTCTTTAATATATCTATGAATAATTCTTTTCATAGTTTCATAATCTGTTCCGTTTTTCAATTCATCAAAGGATGAGGAGAGTGAATCGAACATCTCGTCGAATGTCGTTGCTTTTTCAATTTGAAGTTCAAGGTTTTTAATACATTGTTTGTATTTCCTGATTTTATTCTGCTCCTCTGCTATTGTTTCGTTTTGTTTTCTTCTTAACTCCTCATATCTTTCTTTTGTTAATCTACCAAAAGCGAAATAAGCTTCATCTAGATCTGAACATCTTTCTTGAGTTGAATTAATTAACTTTTCAGAAAAATCAATTTTTTCATGATATACTTTTATGTCCTCTTCATGTTTGGACTTAACATCTTCTTGTTTAAGTGTTTTCTCTTGGTGTAATTCCTGTAATGCTACATACCATGCAAGAGACTCTATAAAACTTCCATGTATGTCTGGAGTATGCTTAAGTCCTTTTTCTACGGCATTATGTTTTATTCTACAGTTGTAGCATCCGTCTAATGCATTAACAGAATAACTTGCACCGCAAATACAACGAATAAGTGGTGTTAGTAAATATTGTCCTTTTGCTTTAGGTATGTGTTTATTCGCTTTTCGTCTTTCCTCGCATTTTTTCCAGGTTTCTTGATCTATGATGGCAGGAAACTTGTT
>NZ_JAZRJY010000119.1:0-10106 GCF_045646045.1 Methanobrevibacter sp.
CATCCCAATTATGCCAAATATAAAAGATATGCCAAAAATAGGTGAAATCACTATTGGTCCTGTTATATCCTCAACACATACCGACATGAGTGCTGTTTACTGGATAGGAAACAACGGTTTAATTGACAACTGCATATTCACTGGCAACACCGCAATAAACGGCGGAGCAATAACCTGGAAAGGAAATAATGGAATCATTAACAACACATTATTCATAAACAATACAGCACAGGGCATAGCTGGCGCCATTTATATGGCTGGAGAAAACAATATAATAAGCAACTGTAATTTTACAAACAGTATCTCCCTATTAACTAGAGAAGCCATTTATCTAGATCCCGGACGAAAAAACATCACCGCCAAAAACTTAAACTCAAACGAATTACCCCTTATTGACGGAAAAAAAATCAATATTTGTGCAGATGACCTGCTCATTACAAACTGGATTGATATTAGCCCATTTGAAAATGACAGACAAGTCGACATTGTCCCATTATTATATAAAGCCATTGCTTTAGGTGGCGTAAATTACCTGGCAGACAATAAAACATCATATTTCTGCTCCTACAATAGCACTATTGGAGATTTCGTATTAAACATAGATATGAAAGGTGATGGAGAATATTCAGGAATTGACTACATCAGACAATTCTCATTCACAAAAATAATATACTTTAACCAAGTTTTCACAGCCGCATATCAAACAAATTACAAAACATCCACCACACAAATAGGAACAGTATATATCAATAATGCTGATGACTATGCAAAATTATTGGCAAAGAAAAACTATCCAAAATTCTTTTCAAAAAAGGAAGATGAAATCCGCGAATTAAACATCATATTTACAGATAAATTATCCATCAACTCCAACAGCTGCCTTAATCTGGATGCAACAGGCTGCGACATAATAACCCTCTACGGAAACGACTCATCAATCATGGCAAAAAATGAAGTTAGAAATGAAGACAAATGGATAACCAACACTAAAACCATTTTCATTGCATCCAACATCCAAGTAGGCGGATTCAACACCGCAATAGAAAACAAAGGCGGTACAGTTTTCTTAAACTACGTGAAATTACACGACAACAAAATGGATTATTACTTTGATCCTGATTGGGGAGCAGCAATACTAAACACAGGATACTGCGTATGTAACAACTGCAGTTTCATCAACAATTACTGCTCCAAAGGAGGAGCAATCTTCAACTACGGAAGACTGGAACTCAACAACTGCACATTTAAAGGAAACTATGCATATCAGGATGGAGACAATATCTTAAATGTAGGCGAAGGTATTGTCATATATAACGGAAATAAAATAGTCCACGGAAACTACGGCCCAATTATCTATAAAGAAAGTGTAGATACCACATTAGGTGCAGTACTTATTTGTGTATCCGGATTGACAGCAGTTGTACTAGTTATGGGTGGAATTATTGCATCAATAATAACAGGGAACCCGATTATAGCTGTTGTTTGTATTGGTGCAGCTATAACCATATTTGGTGTTAGTGCTGCTATTTATGTACCATATTATAATACACGAATGGACATTACAAGCCATAATAATCAAAGGTTAAACCCAATAGATATCGTAACCCCAATTTACATAATTGATGAAATCGTTTATAATTAGATTTAGATAATAATATACCATATTATTATCTTTTTTTAATTTTTCACTCAAATTTAAACACCATCAACAAATCAAAAATCAATCATTTAGTTTTGGCAAAAATCTGAAAATTTTTTAGGAAAAATATCCATTTCAAGAACCAGCCAAATGATACCTGGACATTTATCAGAACAAAATATAATATAACATTACATCGATATTATATATTAAGGTATTAAACTAAAATATAATAGAATATACACTTCACATTAATAAAGTTGAGGTAGTTCAATAGAAGGAGAATTGATATGGAATTTATGAGACCTCGAGGTACAAGAGATTTTTTATTTGAAGAGATGGAAGAGAGAAAAAAAGCAGAAAGTACCTTAAGATACATTTTTGAAAATTATGGTTACAGGGAAATTAAAACCCCATTATTTGAAGAATTAAAACTTTTTACAACTAAATCCGGAGAAGAAATTGTCGACCAGTTATATAATTTTAAGGATAAATCTGATCGTGAATTAACATTAAGACCGGAAATTACTGCACCAGTTGCCAGATTATATTTGAATGAACTTGAAAAAACTGCTACAAAACCTATTAAATTATATTATTATGGTAGCTGTTTTAGATATGAAAGACCTCAAAAAGGAAGGTTTAGACAGTTCTGGCAGTTCGGATGTGAATTGATTGGCGCCAAATCTCCTCAAGGCGAAGCCGAAGTTATTGCAATGTGCAGTGATTCAATAGAAGCCCTTGGAATTACAGGTGCTGACGTTAATATCAACCATTTAGGTATTATTCGTGGTTTATTCAAACACTTTGAAGTTGATTCAAAAACCCAAAGGGAACTGATGGTTGTCATTGATAAAGGAGATAAGGATTTATTAATTGAATCTTTAAGCGGAGACAACCCAATCATTTCAAATGATGAACTAAATCAGATTTTACTTAAACTGATAGATTTGGTTGGCGATAAAAGCATTCTTAATGAAGTTGAAGAACTAATTAAAGACTATGAAGAGCCACAGGAAGCATTTAACGAACTAAAAGAATTAGTTGATTTACTAGACTGCTTTAACATGACCAATTATACCCTAAACTTAGGTGTTGCCAGAGGCCTTGATTACTATACCGGAATCGTATTTGAAATTTATGTTGAAGGTCTTGGAGCTCAAAAGCAGGTCTGCGGCGGTGGAACTTACAGTTTAATTAAAGTATTCGGTGGTCAGGAAGTTGAATCAACAGGATTTGCTCTCGGTTTTGACAGATTAATGAATGCTATTGAGGAATTGACTGATAAAGAAGAAACCAAATCACACCTTGATGCATATATTGCACCAATTTCAAATGATGTTAGGCTGAAAGCCTATGAAATAACACAAACCCTTAGAAGATCAGGCATCAGATGTGATGTTGATTTAAACAATAAGAAGTTCAAAAAACTAATGAATTATGCCGATAAAATTAAAGTTCCTAAAATAATCATTATAGGTAAAAATGATTTAGAAGAAAATAAAGTAACAATTAAGGATATGCAAAGCGGTGAGCAGGAATTAGTTGAAATTGAAAATATTGTATCATATTTAAAAGGTGAATGATTATGGAAATTAATTTTAGACATGAAATTAATGGTGAAAATGTAATTACAGCAGTAGCTCAAGATGCTGTGAGTGGTGAAATTTTAATGATAGCTAATATGAATAAAGAAGCTTTGGAAAAAACTATTGAAACGGGAAAAGCTCATTATTGGAGTACATCAAGAAACAAACAATGGCTAAAAGGAGAATCATCCGGACACACTCAGGAAGTTGAAGAAATTATTGTTGACTGCGATATGGATGCAATTGTACTCAAAATCAAACAAAATGGTGCAGCTTGCCACGAAGGCTATTATTCATGCTTTTTCAGAGACTTAGATTTTAAAAATTCACCAGACATTGATGATTTAAAAGATGAAGATTTGAAAATAAATCAGAAAAGAGTTTTTAACCCTGATGAAGTGTATTAAGATGAAAACAATTATACCAGATACAAGTGCCGTTATTATTGGTGCTGTAAGTAAAGTTATAGAAAAAGAAAATCTTGATTATCCGGAAATTATTGTTCCCGAAGCGGTTGTCTGTGAATTAGAACATCAGGCAAATGCAAATAGGCTTGAAGGTATTGCCGGTTTAAATGAATTGCAAAACTTACAGGAATTACAGTATGAAGGAGAGCTTTCAGTTTCATTTAAAGGCAAAAGACCTACCAATTATGATATCAAATATGCAAAAAGTGGTGAAATTGATGCCATAATCAGAGATTTGGCAAAATCTGAATTCGGAACCCTATTGACAAATGACAAAGTTCAGGCCGAAACCGCAAAAGCTCAGGGAATTCCAGTTTATTATTACGAACAGAAATATGTGGAAAAGGAATTGTCAATAGCCAAATTTTTTGATGATGAAACCATGTCTGTTCATTTAAAAGAAAATGTCTGTCCAATGGCAAAAAAAGGAACACCAGGACATATTAACTTTATTAAATTATCTGATGAAGTCTACAATCATGCAAAGCTTAAAGAAATTATTGATGAAATAGTGGATAAGGCTAGAACTGATGCAAAAACATATTTGGAGTCTGTAAAAGAAGGATCAATTGTTGTTCAGTCAAGAGAATACAGGATTTCAATAGCTACACCACCATTTTCAGAAGCAATAGAAATTACAGCAGTCAGACCTGTTGCAGATATTGATTTGGACGAATATCACTTAAGTGATAAATTAATGGACCGGATTAACAATAATGCTGAAGGTATCCTGATATCAGGTTCACCGGGTGCAGGAAAATCAACATTTGTACAGGCTATAGCAAAATATTACTCTGGTGAATTAAATAAAATTGTTAAAACCATGGAATCACCTAGGGATTTACAGCTTCCTGATGAAATAACACAATATGCACCATTGGAAGGAAGTATGGAGAATACTGCTGATGTACTGCTTTTAGTAAGGCCCGATTATACCATCTACGATGAATTGAGAAAGAATCATGACTTCAATATTTTCGCAGACATGCGTCTGGCCGGTGTTGGAATGATTGGTGTTGTACATGCTACAAGACCTATCGATGCCATTCAGCGTATTGCCTCAAGGGTGGAGCTTGGTGTTATCCCATCAATTGTGGACACCAGCATTTATATCGAAGACGGTGAAATCAAAAGCGTTTATGAAACAAAAATGACCGTTAAAGTTCCAAGTGGAATGAAAGAAGCAGATTTGGCAAGACCAGTTATTGAGGTTCGTGACTTTGAAAGCGGAGAGCTGAAAAATGAAATTTACACATATGGTGAACAGACCATAGTAATGGATTTGGATTTAGTTAATAAACCATCGAGCTCAACAGATAAGTCTTCAGTCGATAACATTGCAGAAAATGAAATTTTAAGAAGAATTAAAAGGTTTTTACCTAAAAAATCAAAAGTTGAAGTTGAAGTCATTTCACCGGACCGTGCAAATATTTATCTTCCTGAAAAATTAATTCCAAAGATTATCGGTAAAAACGGTAAAAGAATAGCAGAAATTGAAGAAAAAATTGGAATTTCACTTGGTGTTGAAGTTTTAGAGGAAACGCATAAAAATTCAGACCCCTTTGAAATTGATATAATTCATACAAAAAGACAGCTAATTTTGGACTTGGGTCGTGAAAATGGAAGATCAAACTTTGATGTATTTGTGGGTGGAGAGTATTTACTTACTGCCACAACGTCCAAAAAAGGAGAAATCAGAATAAGAAATAACAATGAAATGGCATATATTATTATTGAAGCCATTGAAATGGGGCTGGAAATAACTGCAGTCAGAAAGTGATTAAAATGAAAATTGGAGCATCAACATTAGCAACATTTAATGACAGTTTAAATGATAGTTTAGAGTTTATAGAAAATTTAGGCATTAAATATGCAGAATTACTGCATCAATATCCTACTGAAGAGTTTGATTTGGATTTATTGAATAGTTTTAATTTGGATTATACAATTCATGCTCCATTCATGGACGTTAATATTGCAGCATTAGGTTCAAAAAGTAGAGCAAGTTCCATTTCCCAAATAAAGGACTCAGTTGATTTGGCAAATAAAATTGATGCCAGCGTTGTTGTTGTGCATCCGGGTTTAATTCCATTTCTTGCTAAAGACATGCCCGAAGAGATTTATAAAGTATCCAATAATTCCATTAAAGAAATCGGAGAATACAGTAAAGACTTAGGCGTTAATACCACCATAGAAAATATGCCTGCATTTGAAAGTATGATTTATCAGGACATGAACAGATTAAATAAAATACTTGTAGAATATGACATGGGAATGACTTTGGATATTGGTCATGCTCACCACTCAGGAATATCTCCAGATGAAATGTATTTTGATTCGATTAAACACATACATGTGCATGATAATATGGGTGATGATGACACACACTTACCATTAGGTGAAGGCAATATTCAATTTAAAGATATCATCACTACTTTTGATAAGAAAAATTATGATGGCATCTACATGATTGAAGTAAATACCAAAGATTCCATTAAAAAAAGTTTGGAATATCTTAAAAACAATTTCTAATTTTTAAAAAAAAATAGTTTAAGAGGTTAAATTAACCTCTTAAGCCGGTTCAATAACAATTTTGTTTGAAATAACGCAGTCATTATACATTGAAGTAATAATGTAAGTATTTGCTGCAGCACTTAATTTAATGTTGAGTGCAGCCCATCCGTCATCATCAGTGGTTCTCTGATAGAATATACCATGTATGTTGAATGTAATATTCTGGCCAGAATATGGATTACCTTGACCGTCATATAGCTGAGCTCTGAATTGATCGGAAGTACCTTGTTTCATGACCAGGTCTTTAGCATACAATATAGGCAATACTTCAATGTTGTTTGCCACACTGCAACCGTTGTACATAGTTGTAATTGTGTAGTTTCCTTGTGCCAAGTTAATATTTAATTTAGCTTGTCCTGATTCGTTGGTTTGGCGAGTGTAGAATACACCATTGATGTTGAAGGTTACGTTTTCACCGGCACCGACAGGATTGCCGTCAGCACCTAAAATGGTAACAACAAATTGTGATTCGTTTCTGAAGTATTTTACCAAATCATTACTTTGGATTAAAGGTAAAACAGTAATGTTATTAGAATGCATTTCACCATTTATAGGATGATATGCAGTAATAATATATTCTCCCTGGTTCAAGTTAATATTTAATTTAGCTTTTCCTTCACTGCCATTTATTTGACGAGTGTAGAATACACCATTAATATTGAATGTTACATTAGTACCTTCTGCCAATGGATTTCCTTGACCGTCAAGGAAAGTAGCATAGTACTGAGTTTCATTTTTAAATGTTTTAACGAGATCATCACCATATACAGTCGGTAAAACTTCAATAGTATTCTCGTTTACAGCTGAAGTAGCGTTTTCCGGATCAAATCTGGTTACAATGTCATATTTTCCAGGATCTAAATTAATAGCAATGCTTGCTGTACCGTTTTCATCAGTTTTTCTCGCATATTCTACACCATTGATGTTAAATTTAATTGTTCCATTAATAAGAGGAATGCCATCAATTGTATGTAATTTTGCAACAAAACGAGTACCATTTTTATAAAACAAAACAACATCTTCAGTATCTATAAAAGCATCATAATCAGGATAGTTATCATGTACTGTAGCATTTCCTGTATAATAAACACTATAATCACCGTAGAGTAATTTAGATACTAATGTATTGAAAGTAACGACAGCATCAGTATCGGTTACATTAACAGTATAACCTTCATTAGCAGTCTTTATATTATTAGCAAAGACAGTAGCATTACCTGCAATAATTTTAATACCAACAGTTTCAGGTTCAAATGAATCTCCTGTAGTAGTGTTTCCTAAATCTAAACCGTTAGCTGTAATAGTATTATTTTCAATATTTAAAACATCAGATTTAGCTGCAATACCTGTGGTTTTATTACCACCAATCAATATAATATTTTGAATAACAGATTCATCATTTCCAGCTAATTCCATACCATAAACAATGTCTGCCTTACCAAAAATGGTATTATTAAAGTAAACTGCATATACTTCATTACCAGACATTGATGAGTAAACAGGATATGAAACAACAGGAGCCTGAGCAGTAATAATGTTATTTCGAACTATACCAGAAGCATTTCCTTCAATATCAACACCGCATGCATAATATTCATCAGAATAAGAATGAATACCATTATTAAAGACATCGAAGTTTTGACCACTAATCAATAATCCGTAAACGTATGAATGACCATCAGCACTAATACTGTTATCATAAATTTTAGCATCGTCACAGGCATCCATATAAACCCCATAGATGGTATCAAAATCACCAGTGACATTATCGTATGAAACATCAATACTGTTTTTAGCAAATTCCAAACCATTCACCGCAGACATCCTAATACCTAAAGAAACAGGAACACCTACCCAATTTCCAGATCCAGCAGGAATTTCCTGCCAGTCCACAGGAGCAGATGGGATTTTAGCTGTAATATCATTATTAGTTATATTGACATTAGTGGAATTTAAAATAAACATAGCATAATTATTAAAAGTACCGTCAGATTTGCCGGAATAAGTAATATTATTATCGCAAATATTAAGGGAATCGGCAATGAAAACAGCAATAGCTGCAGAATCACATAAACCATTATCTAATACAAAAATAGTGTTATTACCTATAGTAATGTTACCTCCTTGAGTAACAATTCCTGCAGCAGTAGACATGATATTATTATCAAAAACTTCTGCTTGTGAACCATAAATATTAATGGCTACAGTGTATGATTCAAATTTATCACCAGTAGAAGAATTGCCTAAATTTTCACCTGATGCAATAATAGTATTATTAGAAATATTTATAACTTTAGATGAAGCGGCAATACCTGTAGTTTTATTACCGGATAAATCAATATAATTACTGAAAACAGATTCATTATTACCGGATAATTCCATACCGTAAACAATATCGGATGAAGCAGCAATATTATTTCCAACATAGACGACATCAACATCTCCATTAGACATTGCAGAGTAAACAGGATATGCAACAGAAGGAGAAGTAACAGCAATATTATTATTTTTGACAGTACCACTAGCATTACCCTCAATATCAATACCATTTGCATAATAAGAAACAGAATCAATATTTAAGGTGTTATTTTCAATGTTAAAGTTTTCTCCACTAATGACCATTCCATAAATGTATGAAAAACCTTCAGCATTAATAGTATTATCAGAAAAATCAACATCCTCACAATTCTTAATATCAAATACGTAAACTGTATCATAGTCAGCTACGCTTAAAATTTCTGTGGAATTTAGGCGAATATTATTTCTTTTAAATGATACGCCATTAGAATCTCTAATTAATACTCCTTCACTTACAGGATTTGCTACCCAATTTCCGGATCCTGCAGGGTCTTCTTTCCATCCGACATCACAGGAAGGAATTTGAATACCAAACTCATTATCTTCAAACACTACATCATCAGATTCGGCAATAGTAACTGCATTGAGTGGAGTGTAACCATCAGTTTTTCCCCAATATAAAATTGAATTATCTGTCACGTTTAAGCCATTAGCGGCATTAGCAAAAATTACACTAGGTGAAGTAGCATTTTCGGACACAAGAGAAAGCCAATTTTCAAAAATTGTAATATCGGATGCATTTACTATAGTGACAGGACTAACACCATAATTTTCAAAAAATATACCGGATAAAATTGAACCGTCACTGCCTTCAATAAATGAAAATGAAGTTTCAAAAATCCATGCTCTTTCAAATCCTAAAATAGTCAAAGGCCTATCAATAATAAAAGTCTTATTTATAATATCTCCATCAATATAGATAGTAGAATCAGCAGAGATATTATCATTCATAGTACCATTCTCATCAAAGTACTGATAATAATTAGTATCATTGATGTGAATTTCATCTACATCAGAGGTTCCATTATCTTGCAATATAATGGGATTATCCTCCAAAGATATAACGTCGTCACTGCCTGCAGAGATAATGTCTACATCATCGGTAGAATTATCTTGTGCACATACAGCACCGACGGAAAATATCATAATTAATAAAATAACTGACAAAAATTTATATTTCATAATTTTTCTCCATTATATTAATAAAATAATAAATAATACTTAAAATTAAAATTATAAGTAAAAAATATTATTCACCTATTTTTTTATAGCTAATAGTAATTAAACATTACCAAAATGAATTATTAAAAGTATGATTAAAAAAAGTCTAATTATCTTAAAAAAAATATAATAAAAAATAGTTTAAGAGGTTAAATTAACCTCTTAAGCCGGTTCAATAACAATTTTGTTTGAAATAACGCAGTCATTATACATTGAAGTAATAATGTAAGTATTTGCTGCAGCACTTAATTTAATGTT
>NZ_JAZRJY010000120.1:0-5570 GCF_045646045.1 Methanobrevibacter sp.
TTTTGTTAGTTTTTTTTTCATAAAATTTTTTTTAAATGATTATATTTAATAGTAATTGTTCACATAACTATAATTCAATCAATAATATTAAACTTAATGGGCTAACTCGATGTGAAAACATTTATATGTCATTAGTAATAAAATATAATTTACTAATCTGATAATTGAATTATAATTTTAGATGGGAGAAAAAAGGTTGAAATATTATAAAATCAAATTATTATTTGTTTTTTATAATATTATTCGTTTGATGCTTTATCGGCGAATTTTATATGGGATAAAAATTATTGAAATCAGATTATTTAATTGATATGAACAATAATTTTATTCGTTTTGCTTTTTTTACAAAATCTTTGGTTATTTATTTGATGTCGATAGTATATTTATAAATTTATTGAAATGGTGAGTAACTATGGATTCTAAGAAAATAATCATTGCTGTTATAGCTATAGTAGCTGTTATTGCTGTGGGTGTATGGGCTTCAGGTTCATTAAACACAAATAACAGTTTAGATGGAAAAGAAGTTAATCTAGCTGCAGCAGCTAGTTTGAAAAATGCTTTTGATAAAGATTTAATTCCAATGTTTGAAAAGAAATATCCTGGTGTAAAAGTTAACCCTACTTATGCTTCTAGTGGGGATTTGCAATCTCAAATTGAAAATGGTTTGGGTGCGGATGTATTCATGTCTGCTTCCAATAAACAGATGAATAAGTTAGCAAATGAAAGTTTAATTAATAATGATACTAATGTTCAATTTTTAGAAAATAAGGTTGTTTTGATTGTGCCTAAGGATTCATCTTCCAATATAAGCTCCTTTGATGATTTAAAAAATGTAAAAGGTAACATTGCTATTGGTAATCCTGATTCAGTACCTGCAGGTCAATATGCAAAAGAAGTATTGACAAATATGGGTATTTGGAACGATACTGAATCTAAATTATCTTTAGGTACTGATGTGACTGCAGTATTAAACCAAGTAGCTCAAGGATCTGCTGAATGTGGTATTGTATATGCTACTGATGCAAAATCTAATGATAATGTTAAAGTAGTTTGTGAAGCTCCTAATGGTACTTTAAAAACTCCAGTTATCTATCCGGTAGCTGAACTCAAAAACCCTAAAAACCCTGAAGCTGCAAAAGCATTCATGGAATTCTTAAAAACTCCTGAAGCTAAAGAGGTATTTGAGAAATATGGTTTTACTATTCATTAATTGAGTTAGTATTGTATTCGATTGAAAAATAAAAATATATTAAGGTGATATAGACATGACTGATTGGTCCCCGGTTTTCATTTCAATGAAAACTGCAAGTTTATCAATTTTTATAACCTTTTTTGTAGGTTTATTTGTTGCTTGGGGTCTTGTTAAATTAAAAAATGATTCAATAAAAATTGTACTTGATGGTATTTTTACACTGCCTCTTGTATTGCCTCCTACTGTAGTGGGGTTCTTTTTATTGTGGACTTTTGGTGTTAGAGGACCAATCGGTAAATTTTTTATTGATTTTTTCACTGTGAAAATTGCTTTTTCATGGTCTGCAACAGTTATTGCTGCAGTAGTCATGTCTTTTCCTTTAATGTATCGTTCCGCTCGAGCAGCATTTGAACAGGTGGATTCTAACTTATTGGATGCTGGCCGTACATTAGGCATGTCTGAGTGGAAAATTTTCTGGAAAGTGCTGTTTGCAAATGCATTGCCTGGAATTATCAGTGGTGGAATTCTTGCTTATGCCCGTGGCTTAGGTGAATTCGGTGCTACGGCTATGCTTGCAGGTAATATTGCAGGACAAACCAGAACACTTCCTATGGCAGTTTATTCTGAAGTGGCTGCTGGTAATATGGGAGAAGCTTTTAATTATGTAATAGTCATTATCATCATAGCATTTGTAGCTATTTTTATTATGGATTATATTTCTATACGTAAGGAAAAACAATGGAAATAATTTATACTTTGGGTGATAGAAATATAATTATTTCATATGATGGGGGAGATTATGAGCAATAAACTGTTAAAAGTAAATATTCAAAAGAAACTTAAAGAATTTGACTTAAAAGTTGATTTTGAATTAGAACATGGACGTTTGGGGATTCTTGGTCCTTCTGGATGTGGTAAAAGTATGACATTGAAATCTATTGCGGGCATTATAGATCCAGATAGTGGTGTTATAAGTTTAACTACTGATGAAGAAACTGTTTATTTTGATTCTAATAACAAAATTAATTTAAAACCTCAAATTAGAAATGTAGGTTACTTATTTCAGAATTATGCATTATTTCCTAATATGACTGTTGAAGAAAATATTGCTGTTGGTTTGTCTGATGATGATGAAAAAACAGTATCTGAAATGATTAGGCGTTTTCGTTTAGAAGGTTTGGAAAAAAGATATCCTAGACAATTGTCTGGAGGTCAACAGCAAAGAGTAGCTTTAGCCCGTATAATGGCTTATGGTCCTGATGTCATATTGTTGGATGAGCCATTCAGTGCTATGGATACTTTTTTAAAAGAACAATTGCGTATTGAACTTCTTAATTCGCTAAAGGATTTTGATGGATTTTCAATTATGGTTACTCATGACCGTGATGAAGCATTTCAGTTTTGTGATGAACTTATAGTATTGGACCAAGGCGAAATTATAGCAAAGGGAAATACTTATAGTATATTTGAAAATCCGAAAAAAGTTCAGGTTGCCAGACTTACGGGATGTAAAAACATTTCTAAAATAGAAATTATAGATGAAAACCATGTTAAATCTTTGGAATGGGGAGTTATATTTGAAGTATCTGAAAAAATTTCACCTAATATTACTCATATTGGAATAAGAGCACATGATTTTTCTCCTGCCGAAAAAGATGATGTTAATGTATTGGATACTACAAATTCAATAAAAGTGGAAATGCCTTTTGAATGGGAAATAACTTTGGCGAATGGTTTGTGGTGGAAATATGATAAACAGATTTATGAGCATGAATTTCTCATTCCTAAATATTTGAAAGTAGATCCTAAAAATATAATATTGCTGGAAGATTAGTTTAATTTTTCAATATTTAAAGCAATCTATTGTATGGTTATCAATAATGCCAATAGCTTCCAGATAAGAATATATTGTAGTTGATCCCACAAATTTCATACCTTTTTTCTTCAAATCTTTTGCAATCTCATCTGATAACTCTGATTTTGTTTTATATTCTGCTTTTATTATTTTACCATCAGTAAAGCTCCAGATGTAATTTGAAAAACTACCTTCTTCTTTTTGTATATCTTTAAAGACTTTTGCGTTATTAATTGTTGCTCTGATTTTGCCTTCATGGCGAATTATGTTTTCATTTTCAAGCAGTTCATGTACTTTACTTTCATCATAGTTAATAATTTTTTCAATGTTGAAATTATCAAAGGCTTCTTTAAATGCTTCACGCTTTTTTAAAATGGTTATCCATGATAATCCTGCTTGAAATGATTCTAATACAAGCATTTCAAATAGGATATCGTCATTATATTTGGCAACACCCCATTCTTCGTCATGATATCTAATATATATCTCTTCTTTTCCTTCAACCCATGAGCATCTTTTTTTCATCATGTTAATATTTAATAAAATCTATAAATAGTATTAACTATTTTACGGAGATAATATGAAATATAGAAGTTTGGGAAATACTGGATTAAAAGTAAGTGAAATAGCTTTTGGTGCTGAATGGTATATTGAAAGACCTTACGAAGATGTTGAAGAAATTGTGAGGCATTGTGAAGCTAATGGAATAAATTTTATTGATTGTTGGATGAGTGAGCCTACGGTTAGGACTAATTTGGGTAAAGCCATTAAAGATACTCGGGATAAATGGATTATACAGGGCCATATCGGTGCTACATGGCAGAATAATCAATATGTCAGAACCCGTGAAATGGATAAGGTAAAAGAGGCTTTTGAAGATTTCATGGAAAGATTTCAAATTGATATGCTAGATTTTGGAATGATTCATTATGTTGATACTCAAGAGGATTATGATGAAATAATGAATGGTGAATTTATTGAATATGTTCGTGATTTGAAGGCTGATGGCATAATTAAACACATCGGTTTTAGTACTCATAGCACGGAAATTGCTTTTTTGGCTGCAGAAAATCCTGAAATTGAATTATTGATGTTTAGTATTAATCCTGCATATGATATGTTCCCTCCGACAGATGCTCTTGATGATTATCGTGATGATGATAAATATGAAGGTTTGGCGGGTTTAGATCCAAGAAGAGCAGAACTTTATCAATTATGTGAGGATAATGGCACTCCAATAACCGTAATGAAAGGTTATGCCAGTGGAAGACTATTTGATGAAAATGATTCTCCATTTGGTGTAGCGTTAACTCCTGTTCAATGTATTCATTATGCATTGGAACAGAAAGGGGTAGCCAGTATCTTTGTTGGTGTTGGTGATACTAAAGAATTGGATGCTGCACTTGAATATGAAACCGCTTCTGATAGTGAAAAAGAGTATAAGGATATTTTAGCTAATGCACCTAAACATTCTTTTGAAGGCAAATGCATGTATTGCGGTCATTGTGCTCCATGTACCTCTGGAATTGATATTGGTGGTCTTATAAAATTGTATGATCTTGCTATTGTTCATGATGAGGTTCCACAAAGTGTCCAAGAGCATTATAACAATTTAACTTATGATGCAACTGAATGTATCGCATGTGGGGAATGTGAAGATAGATGTCCATTTAATGTTAAAATAGTGGATATAATGCTTGATGCTCAGGATTTGTTTAATTAATATTTAATAAAAAATTGATGATGAGGTTAATAGTACTTTAAGTAATAACAATAAAGTATATTATATTCAATTTGCTAAGTGAAATTATTTAAAGAAGAGTAATTAATAAAAAGGGAGTTTGTATTATGAAAAAATTAGCTTTTGGAATGATGAGGTTACCATTACTTGATGAAAATGACGAGTCAAGTGTTGATTTTGAGCAAGTAAATAAAATGGCAGAGCTGTTTTTAGAAAAGGGTTTTACTTTTTTTGACACTGCTTATCCTTATCACTTTGGTAATTGTGAAGTGGCTTTTAGAAAAGCTGTTGTAGAAAGATATCCTAGAGATTCCTATGTTATTGCAGATAAATTGCCTTTGTTTTCAATAACTTCAGAAGACCAGCTTGAACCAATATTTTCTGAGCAGCTTGAGCGTTGCGGTGTTGATTATTTTGATTATTACCTGTTGCATAATGTAAGCGGATTTTCAGAGAAGGGCTTTTTGGATGTTGATTCTTTTGGATTTGCAAATAAGAAAAAGGAAGAGGGAAAAATTAAACATTTGGGTTTGTCCACTCATGGAAATGCTGAGTATTTGGATAATATTTTGACTATGCATCCTGAAATGGAGTTTGTTTTGCTTCAGATTAATTATCTTGACTGGGAAAGTGATGGAATCGAATCAAGAAAATGTTATGAGGTGGCTTGTAAGCATAATAAGCCTGTACTTGTGATGGAGCCTTTGAAAGGTGGTTTTTTGGCTGATGTTCCTCCTGAAGCTGAAAAATTGATGAAGGATTATAATCCGGATGCTTCTGTT
>NZ_JAZRJY010000121.1:0-56174 GCF_045646045.1 Methanobrevibacter sp.
AAAGGTGGAGAGTATGAAAAAACAAATCATAATTATACTGCTAATATTTTTATTATTCGCATCATTTATTGGTCAGGTATCTGCAACAACCACCATATTTTTAACTTCAGATAATGTTATGGGCAATGATGATGAAGTTACCATGCTAAACTCCATTAAAAAATATATAGAAGAGTATAGTAACGGAAATATTAAAGTAATTGTTGACAGCAAATCACCAAGTCCGGGAGAAGCATCAAGAGCAATGGAAAGTGGTGCAGATGTGAATGTAGACTTTGCAGCGGCAGACCCGGGAAACTTCCTTATACTTGCAAAATATACTGTCAATACAGGCAAACAAACAATATTTGTAAACACAGGGGATTTTGATTTGGATACTGCAAGTTCCCTTAGAAGAGCCTGGGACGACAATTATTCTTCAACAATATTTGCGGGTTTGAATTCCCCTGGAAAATACCTCAATGAATCAGGCATTACATACATACAGCCACTAAAAGCATATCCTGATGTAGCCCATAAAGGGCATTTGACCCAAAATAACGAAGATGTGAATAAATACATCGCAAAGAAAATAGTTAATTCCATAGGCAATAGTAATTCTAAATACTACGATAATGATTTGGTAATTACCCATAAATTAGCTCCATCAAAAATGGCCAAAGCAAGTCAGGAATTAATTAAAAGTAATGATAAAGAAATGAATGGTACCTACAACTCATATACAGCCCCACAAGTATTATACTTAACAAGCTCTTACCTAAATGGTAATGGCCTTGAAAGTCCTAAAGAATACGGTGCACCAAGCAATCCGGAACAAAGCTCAATATTTGCGAAAAATTCCTATTCCATATATGATTACATGAAAATGGGAGGTATAGTAAAAGAGTTTATGGATAAAAATGGAAGAGCACCAAATTATATTGAATATGACGGTGCTAAAATAGGTTATTACGATTTAGTATACAATTTTGCAAAAATAACTGAAAACCATACCGATAACGGACATATGGATTTTGCAAGAGAATATCATTTCGATAGAATGAATGAATCAATACTTATAACCATATTCCCATATGTTTTGGCTATTGTAGTTTTAATTTTATTATGCATAGGATTGAGAAAAATAAGGCGAAGATAAATATATAACTAATTACTAACAATTATATGAGGTGAATTTATGAAAAGATATGTGAGTGAATTAATAGGAACTATGGTTCTAGTTTTATTCGGATGTGGAAGTGCAGCTATCGCAGGAACTGTACTTGGAAATTTAGGAATCGCTATGGCATTCGGTTTATCAATCGTTGCAATGGCGTATGCTATTGGAGACATTTCAGGATGTCATATTAACCCTGCTGTATCCATAGGAATGTGGATAGACGGTAGAATGGAAGCTAAAGACTTAATTTTATATATTATTTTCCAATGTATTGGTGCAATAATCGGTGCAGCATTACTTGCTGTTTTAATTAACTCAGCACCAAGCCTCGGAGGATACATGGCTACTGGATTAGGCCAAAACGGATTCGGAGCAGCATCAACTGTAGGTATTAACTTAACAGGCGCATTAATTACTGAAATAATATTAACCTTTGTATTTGTATTTACTGTACTTGGAGTTACTAGAAGTGAAAAAACAGGTGTTGTAGCAGGAATTGTAATTGGTTTAACCCTTGCATTCGTACACATTTTAGGTATCCCATTAACCGGTACCTCAGTTAACCCTGCACGTAGTTTAGGTCCAGCTTTATTCATGGGTGGAGTAGCTCTCCAACAAGTATGGGTATTTATAGTTGCCCCAATCGTTGGTGCAATCATTGCTGGTTTAGCACACAAAGGATTATATGATGGGGAATAAATAATTCCTCACTTTTTTTATTTTTTTTACAAATACCACCAAATTATCATACTTTTTAAAGATTTAAACCTGCCAAAATAATATTAATTATACAACATATTCAAGTTTTAAAAAAAAATTTATATGAATATTAAAAGATAAATTAATATTAAACATATATTACACTAGTGCATAACATAATTACAGAAATATTTATTTGTTGTGCAGTGCCCTTATTGATTTATCGATGAAATTTTTATCAAAAATAAATCTCGAATTATAATTAGTGTAAATGTTATATTCTTAATAATATAGAAAAAGTGAATACAATGGAATACATTCAAGATTTTGAAAAGCCTCCTAGAGTTACATTAAAAAGAAGTTTAATAATATTTTTTGGAAATGTAATCGGACTATATTTAATTATGATATTTGGATTGGGAATTCCCTTTGCCGCCTTCGACGATGTTATGCTGTTTGTTATATTTACAAGTATAATTAATGCACTATTATGGCCAATACTCACTAAAATTTTTATGCCATTTCTTGTTTTAACATTCGGTGTTGGAACATTAATTTTAAATGGGTTAATTCTGCAATTAATCGGCCCGCTTTTTTCCATATATGTTGAGGGTCCTGCAATTATTTTAGCTCCATTGTCTATGGCTCTTGTAACAACAGTATTGTCAACATTATTGACTATTGAAGATGACGGATCATATTACCGTTCTGTTTATAGGGATGCTGAAAAGAAACGTAAAAAGAAAACAAAAAATTATCCTGGACTAATTATTATTGAAATTGATGGTCTTGCATATGATGTTTTAAAAGAAGCAATTGATAAAGGTTTAATGCCTACAGTTAAATCAATGATCGATAATAAAACACATACGCTCAGAATATGGGAAACAGATTTATCATCACAAACCGGTGCAAGCCAAGCGGGAATTTTACACGGAAACAATGAAGACATTACCGCATTTAGATGGATTGAAAAAGAAAATGACAACCAGATGATGCAATGTTCTGGAGTAGACAGAGTTAAAATATTAGAGGAAAGAATTTCTGATGGAAATGGATTGCTTGCAGAAAATGGTGCAAGCAGATCTAATTTATTCTCCGGAGATACAGATAACGTTATTTTCACATTTAGTAAAATATTAAATCTTAGAAAATTATATAACAGAGCATGGTTTTCAGTATTCTCAAATCCAAGTAATTTTGCACGTATAGTCTGTTTATTTTTAGCTGAAATGATTTTAGAAATAATATCTCAAATAAAACACAGTATACTGAATATTAAACCAAGAATCAGACGTGGAATTACATATATTCCGGTGAGAGGTGCAACCAATGTATTTATGAGAGAGATTAATACATCAACATTAATTGGAGATATAATGGTTGGAGATGTTGATGTTGCATATTCAACTTATTTAGGTTATGATGAAATAGCCCATCATTCAGGTGTTCGTGACGAAGACGCATGGTTTGCTCTAAAAGGAATGGATAAACAGATAAAACGTTTAATTAAAGCAAATAAATATACTCCTAGAAAATATCAATTTGTTATTCAATCAGACCATGGCCAAACAAACGGCGCAACATTTAAACAAAGATACGGAGAATCATTTGAAGATTATGTTAAATCCCTACTTCCAAAAAATATGAAAATGTTTGCAAAAATGTCATCAAATGAAGACCACTATGCAGAATCATTCATACCATTTTCAAGAAAGAACGATAATTTAATTGATGAAGGAGAACAGCAGGAATTAGGTGACTCTGAAGTAATCGTTTTAGCTTCAGGAAATCTTGCAATGATTTATTTAACTCAATGGAGCCATAGATTAACCTATGAAGAAATGAATGAATTATTCCCCGAATTAATTCCTGGAATTATTAACAATGAATATATAGGATTTATCGTTGTCAGATCATCTGAAAAAGGAGACATGGCAATTGGTAAAAATGGTATTTATTATTTGGATACCGGAGAAATTGAAGGGGAAAATCCTCTTGAGGGATTCGGTAAAAATATTTCAAGACATGTTAAAAGAAATAGTTCATTTAAATACACCCCAGACATTTTAGTCAACAGTTTTTATGATAAAGAAAATGATGAAGTCTGTGCTTTTGAAGAATTAGTTGGAAGTCATGGGGGAGCTGGAGGCAGCCAATCAAAACCATTTATATTATACCCTTCAGATTGGGATGTCAGTGATGATGAAATTATTGGTGCCGAAAACATTTATAGAATATTAAAAGATAATTTGAGGATGTTAAAAGAAGAATCAGAAGATAATAGTAAAATATCAAACAATGAAGAATTGAAAGCTAAGTAGAAAGTTTGAATGCTTGAAACCAATCTACATTTTACTTATCTTTTATTTAATTTTTATATGCAATGAAGTACAACTTTTTATTATAGAACTGATAAGGTGAATATATGAAAATCGTTATTGCAATTGGTGGATCTATTCTATTGAAAGATTATGATAGTGAAAGATTCAAGCAATATAGTAAAATTCTAAAAGAATTAACAAAGGAACATGAATTATTCGTTGTAGTTGGTGGTGGAAAACCAGCTAGAGAGTATATTAGTGTTGTTCGTGACTTGGGAGCCGGTGAAGCTCAATGTGATGACATTGGAATCGAAGTTACAAGAATCAATGCTAAATTATTGTTATCAGCACTTGGAGATGCAGCTTATCAAAGAGTGCCACACAATTTCCAGGAAGCATTAGAATTTGCTGCAAGTGGAAAAATCATTGTTATGGGCGGTACAGAACCTGCACACAGTACTGATGCAGTATCTGCTATTTTAGCAGAATATGTGCATGCAGATAAATTAATTAATCTGACATCAGTAGACGGAATGTACACTAAAGACCCAAATAAATATGATGATGCAGAACTTGTAAGTGAAATAACTGCAACAGATTTACTAGATTTCCTTAACGGTAAAGATATGAAAGCAGGAACTTATGAATTCTTTGATACAACAGCAGTTCAAATGATTAAAAGATCAGACTTGGAAACTGTTATTGCAAATGGTTACGAACCTGAAAATCTTATCAAAGCGATTAATGGCGAAAATATAGGAACTAAAGTCATAAATGAATAAAAGGTGATTTTGTGGATAATTTAATTGATATTGGTTTAAATTTAATGCATTCCTCGTTTAAAAAAGATCGAGTAGAAATCATTGAAGAAGCTAAAAAGGTTGGTGTTAATCAATTTATCATTACCGGAACCAATATTCATTCAAGCCACATGGCCAGAGATTATGCATCCAAATATCCAAATACATTATTTTCAACATCAGGAGTTCATCCACATGATGCAAAAACATGTAATGGACATACAATTTTTGAATTAGAAAAAATAGCTGATGATGATTGTGTTGTGGCCATTGGAGAATGTGGGCTTGATTACAATAGAAATTTTTCACCACAAGATTTACAAAGAAAATGGTTTGAAGCACAGGTTGAACTTGCTGAAAAACTTAA
Organism: Methanobrevibacter sp.; assembly: GCF_045646045.1. GTDB lineage: Archaea > Methanobacteriota > Methanobacteria > Methanobacteriales > Methanobacteriaceae > Methanocatella. Next base: position 5,350 of record NZ_JAZRJY010000121.1, read on the forward strand.
AATGCCTTTATTTTTACATGAAAGAGAAGCTCATGAAGATTTATATAAAATATTGAGTAGACATGATGAAGTAATTGAAAAAAGTGTTGTTCATTGTTTTACTGGAACAAAACAAGAAGCTCAAAACTATATTGATTTAGGCTGTTATATAGGTGTTACTGGATGGATTTGTGACATGAAAAGGGGAAGAGATTTACAAGAGGCAGTAAGTGTAATTCCTCCAGAAAAATTAATGATTGAAACAGATGCACCGTTTTTAATACCTAAAAACTTTGATAAAAAACCTAAAAAGAATAGAAATGAACCAAAATATTTGCCTCACATACTCAAAACAATTGCAATTTGTATGGGTATGGATGCAGAAGAACTTGCATTGCAGGTAACTGCAAATACAAAAGAATTTTTTAAAATATGAAAAAGGTGATAAATATGGCAGTAGAACCTCATAAACATTGTCCAATATGTGGAACTCCAATTCCATTAGATGAACTTGTATGTTCCCCAGACTGTCAAAAAGTATGGGACGCAAGATTAAATCAAACAAAAAGAAGTAGAATTATATTATTTATTGTAATAGCAATATTTATAATTATATGGGCAATATTAACTTTTGTTAAATAGATGTGATAATATGATACTAACATCAGCAAATACACTGGAAAATAAACAGATTAAAGAATATAAGGGACTTGTTACCGGAGAAGCGTTAATTGGTGCTAATATTTATAAGGATTTATTTTCTGGTGTTCGTGATGTAGTGGGCGGTAGAACATCAAATTATGAAAAAGAAATCAAAAAGGCCCGTGATATTGCACTTCAAAGTATGGAAGAAAAAGCAGAACAATTAGATGCAAATGCAATTATTGGCCTTAAAATTTCTTATGATAATCTTGGTGGTACTATGGGCAATACCATTTTAATTACGGCCTATGGTACTGCAATCATTTATGAAGAAAAATGAAAATTGATAAAGAACGAATGGCAAATTCACAAAAAGCCTTTAATTCCATTGTATTAGGAACGGCTGCAGGTCTTTTAACGTATTATGTCTTCCTATACTATAACGTTGCTATTTTTGGATGGAATTTAGGTTTGATATTTGCTCCATTGGTTGCAGGTTATGTTGAAACAATTATTGCACAAAAATTAATTGGAGAAAGTATTGGAGCCATTAGTGCTTTTATTTTATTTTTAGTGACAGTAGTTTATGGTTTTATTATTGCAAATCCAACACTGGGATATAATGTAATCACATTTGGTTCAATAATAATCATTATTCAGGCAGCAGTTCCGACTTTTATTAATTACTTTGGAATTGTGGTTATTATTTCAATGATATCTTATCTTACAGGTTTTTTCAAAAAACTAACAGACTCCATTGATAATAAAATAAGAAAACTTTTAGGAAAAGAAGAAAAACCGGTAGAAATTATTTTACCCTATGATGATGAAGAAAGCAATAAAAAAATTAACTCTCTTGATTTTGCTTTTATAACCAGCAATAATCCAAAAGTTATTGAATATGATAATTTAGGTTATTTTTATACAACAGCTATCTTTGAGCGAAATACACACCTACTGCATGTATCTCCAGAAAATGTTGAAAGAAAGCATTTAAATGAGTTAAAAGAAGGAAAAGACAAATGTCTAATCAAATTATCTGAAGAAATAAAAAATGCCGGAGGCAATGGTGTAATCGACTTAGAAATTAATTATATTTTAAACGGTCTTGGAGGATCCAATTTTCAAATAATAGCTAGTGGAATGGCCGTTTACATCAAGGCAGAATCCCCAACATTTTAAGAGCTATATACATTACAACCACACCAAATACCTGTTTTAAACGTTTTTCAGGTAATTTATGAGCATACTTTGCACCAACTTGTGCTAAAGGTACTGAAAAACAAGCAATTAATAAAAAATTAATTATACTGACATAACCTAAAGAATATGGAAAAGTATTAACTCCCCATCCTGAAATAATATAAGATATCGTTCCTCCAATTGCAGTTAAGGAAATAAATACTGATGAAGTACCAATAGCTCGAATCATTGAAAATCCCAAAAGCATTGTTAAAATAACAATTAAAAATATTCCTCCACCAATACCCAACAATCCTGAGAAAAATCCTACGAAAAGACCTGTTAACATGATTGTTATAAAATTAAAATCAAATTTTGCTTTTTTTTCAGTTTTATCTCTTGAAAGGATATTTCTAATAGCAATAAACAATAATAAAATACCAAAAATTATTTCTAAAACGCCTGAAGGCAAAATTGAAGCTACAAAACCCCCAATAAGACTTCCAACAATACCAAAAATACCTAATTTAATTCCCGGCTCTACGATATTATCCAATTTTTGAGAATGTTTATAGGCACCGCTTGTTGCAGTTGGAATTATAATGGCCAAACTTGTTCCAAGTGAGATTAACATTGCAAGGCCAGGTTCAACTCCGATATATTTTAAAAGGAAATACTGAAATGGAACGATTAAAAATCCTCCACCAACACCCAAAAGGCCTGATGCAAAACCTGCAACAATACCAATCAAAATTAAACCAATATAATACTCAATTGCAAACATGATAATGTCCTTTAGTAAATAATTTAAATAATTAATTCAAATATCTAATCTTAATGAAGATAAACAAGAATATATTAGTTGGTATACTATTTATAATAATTGCCTGTGTGATTTTTATAAGCAATATTTTAAATCCGATAATTCACCCAGTAACACATTTATTTTTAATGGGATCTTCTAAAGGAAAAGATATAATATTTTTTGGATTGATGGGAGTATTATTAATCTCCACACAGATATTTAAAGACTTTAATATTGATTCAAATAAATATTTAAAAATTACAATAATACTGGGTTCAATTACATTAATCTCAGGAATACTTTTAGAAGTTATATTTAGATACCAAATGGGAATTGGCCTTAACACCATTTTTATGACTATGGGAAAAAGCATTTCATCAACAAGCATTCTACATACCCACCTGTTAAAGTCCATTTTTGGAGAAGTCATAACCAATTTAATGGGTCCGTTTATTGGAAGTGAAATCAATACTGGTGTTGGACTATATCAATACATTCCAGGTGTTGCAAAAATAATAATTATATTATTGCCGATTACCCTTTTGACATTATTATTGGCTATTAGAAAGAGAAGATTTGTTCAGACATTTCTGCTCTCATTTTTTGGATGCTGCCTATTAATTGGAGCATTGGATGGAGGATTATTCTCAACTCCTGCAATAACAGGAATATGTGGTGTGTTTTTAATTGAAAGAAACGGCATATGCATCGAACAAATTGTTGACTACATCATCAAAAGAGAAAAGATATGCGAGCGCTGCAAAATAATACCTCCATTTAAAAACAAAACTGATTTGATAAAAGTTTTAGTAAAGAGATATCTGCCATATATTGTTACTGCATTAATAATAATATTAAGATTTTCAATAGCTGTTATTGGGGCGAATACGGATTATTATGAAGTAGATGTTGCAAATCCTGCAGATAACATTGAATTAAATGATTTTCCAATAAAAAATGTGACTCATGATAGAAATAAGACAGTTTATATCATAGATTCCAATTATAACGAAATGGAATTATTGAATGATTTAAAAAGACCCCTAAACAATAAATGTGACTATTATACCGTGTCATGGAATACTTTTTCATATTTAGAACCTGACCATCAGATTACCCAGGCATATCACTTTTTGAAAAACTAAATTTTATTAAATATTAAAACAAATATTTAAGTATATGATTTTAAGCATTATTATACCGACATATAATGAAGAGGAATATTTGCCTATCCTTTTAAACAGTATAAAAAAGCAGAACTTCAAAGATTACGAAATAATTATTGCCGATGCAAATTCAACAGATAAAACTCGAGAAATAGCTGAAGAAAATGGATGTATTATTACTGAAGGAGGTATGCCTGGTGTTGGTCGGAATAATGGTGCTAAAATAGCTAAAGGCAAATATTTACTATTTTTAGATTCTGATTTAGAACTTACTGACGATTATCTTAGAGATTCAATATATGAATTTGAAATGGAAAGACTCGGAATTGCAATCACACAAATGAAACCATTATCCAAAAAATCAGAAGACCAGCTTACCCATTATCTTGCCAATCAATTTATGATTGGTATTGAAAAAATCAAACCACACGGAGCAGGATGTTATGGAATCCTTGTTAAAAAAGAGCTCCACGATAAATGTGGCGGATTTGATGAAGAATTAACATTCGGTGAAGACAGTGAATACATCAGCCGTTTGGGAAATGTTGAACGATTTAAAGTACTTAGAAAACCTAGAATAGGCGTATCAACCAGAAGACTTGAAGAAGAAGGATTCCAAAAATTAATAAGGCAATATGGAAAAAGTACATTTAATGATTTAATGGGAAAAAAGACTGAGGCTGAAGAGCTGAATTATGGTTTTGAACATGGAAAAGAACATATGAGTAAAGAACAGTTAGATGAATTTTCCATAGAATCCGAAAGAATAACTAAAATGTTTGAAAATTATGATAAATCTGTCGAAAAGGTAAATACTGCCAAATCATATTTTAAAAGAACAAAATCAATAAAGAACAGAGATAAAAAAATTGTATTTTATTGTGTTTGCGGTGAAGGAATGGGTCATGCAATAAGATCTGGAGTCATAATCGACAGAATAAAGGAAAAATATGATGTTTATATATTTTCACATGACCGCGCATACAAATACCTGAATGAAAAATTTGATCATGTATATGAAATTGGAGGATTCAATACCGTTTACATTAACAACAAAGTAAACAACACAAAAACATTAATTAATGCAATAAAAAGAAATCCGACAAATATTAAAGTAGGCTATCAGGAATTATATAAAAAAGCAAGGAAATTATCTCCAAATGTAATTATCACGGATTTTGAAATGTATGCAACTATAGTATCCAAGCTTCTTCAAATTCCATTAATAACACTGGATAATATCCATATGATTACTCAGGCACAAATCGATTATCCAAAAAACCGACATACCGAAATGCTTAAATCAAAAGGAGTGATTAAAGGGTATGTTGTAAGGCCAAAATTTCACATTATAACAAGTTTCTTCTTCCCGAAAGTAAGATCTGGAAAAAATGCAGTAATATATCCTCCAGTAATTCGTGAAGAAATTTACAAATTAAAACCTACAACTGAAGATCACATTATAGTTTATCAGACCAGTAAAGAAAGTGTTAAGCTTGTTGAACGCTTAAAAAATATGGATGAAAACTTTATCGTTTACGGATTTAATAAAGATAAAGTCGATAAGAATTTAACATACAAGTCATTTAATGAAAATGAATTTTATGAAGATTTTGCCAGCGCAAAAGCTGTTGTTTGTAATGGTGGATTTACATTTATAACAGAAGCTATAACTCTCAAAAAGCCTATATACAGTGTACCGGCAATTGGAAACTTTGAACAAACATTAAACGGATTTTATGTTAAAAAACTGGGTTATGGAGAATATCATGAAAACATGAGTGTTAAAAAAATCCAATTATTCTTAAAAAGACTTGATAAATATCAAAATAAGTTAAATAAAGTTAAAAGATATAATAACGATGCCATCATACGTGAATTGGAATACCGTATTGAAAAATATTCCCGTTAAAAAAAAATAAGTATTAGGTGAACTTATAAAGTTACACCCATATCTAACTGTTCAGTTAGTTCTTTGTATCTATTTCTGATAGTTACTTCAGTAACACCAGCAATTTCTGCTACATCCCTTTGGGTTTTTCTCTCACCAAGTAAAACTGATGCGATGTATAATGCAGCAGCTGCTACACCAGTAGGTCCTCTACCGGAAGTCAAACCTTTATCCATAGCTTTTTCAATGATTTCAATAGCTTTAGATTGAGCTTCACCAGATAAACCTAATTCACTAGCGAATCTAGGAACATAATCCACTGGAGATGTTGGTGGCAATTTAATATTTAATTCTCTTGTAAGGAATCTGTAAGTCCTACCAACCTCTTTTTTAGTAACTCTTGAAACTTCAGCAATCTCATCTAATGTACGTGGAACATTACATTGTCTACATGCAGCATATAATGAAGCGGCTACTACACCTTCAATACTTCTTCCACGGATGAGTTTATTATCTACAGCACTTCTATAGATTACTGATGCTGCTTCCCTTACACTTCTTGGAAGTCCGAGTCTTGATGAATCACGATCCAATTCTGATAATGCAAATGCCAAGTTACGCTCAGTTGCACCAGAAATTCTGATTTTTCTTTGCCATTTTCTTAATCTGTACCATTGAGCACGATTTCTTGCAGGAATATCACGGCCGTATATATCTTTATTCCTCCAGTCAATCATGGTACTTAAACCTTTATCGTGAATAGTGTATGTTATTGGAGCACCGACTCTTGTACGTTTATCTCTTTGTTCATGGTCAAATGCCCTCCATTCGGGACCCATATCTACTAAATTCTCATCGATTACTAATCCACAATGAGAACAGACAACTTCTGCTCTTTCATAATCTCCGATTAATTCTGTAGAACCACATTCTGGACAGACAGCTGTTTTAGTCTCTTCTTCACCATTTCTTGCTGCCCTATCAGATCTTTTTCTACGTCTAGGGGGTTGATTTACTTCTTCTGACGTGGTTTCATCCTCCTTTTTTTATGTTTTTTAGATTTTGGTTTTGATACAAACAGTTCTTCACCATAATTTTCTTTAATTTCATCTCGATTAGCTGATTTAAATAAGCGAATCGAAATGTATGGTTGTTTAGTAGGTCCAAAAACATAGCTTACCTTCCCTATTTTGTTTTTATTACTATCAAAAACAATTCCACCACTGGTTGGTGTCTGGGAAGACCTTGCTATCAATTTACCAGAGTTTGCAATATGCAAACTATTTCCTAAAAATTTCATATAATCAAACTAAAAATTAAATCTGTATCGTTTATATATTTAGAATACTTACATATATAAAGATATCGATATATTTATATATAGAAATAATAAGTTATTTAAATAATTTTATATTTTATCTTAGGCCTACAACATGGGATAATGACATTCCGGAATTTAACATGTCGGTGATTTTTTTCTCCTTAAGCTTTATCTCAAAGGTTTTATTCATAACTTGTGTGAAAAGCTCCTCAGGAATAATCACGACTCCAGTTTCATCACCATATAAAAAGTCACCTGCAGATATTTCCATAGACTCTAAAACCAAATCCACATTAATTTTGCCAAAACCGAAAGCTTTACCTGCATTAGGACGGAATCCACAAGCAAAAATAGGGTAATCCATATATAAAAGTGCATCCAAATCACGTACGCAACCATAAACCAATGTTGCCTTAACACCATGATTTTTAGCACAGGTAGAAGCTAATTCACCCCATATTGCAGCATCCATATCACCAGTATCCACAAGTAAAACATCACCGTCATCAGCTTCATCAATAGCTAAAGTAATGGTTCCCCAGTCATCGCTACTTGTTTTAACTGTAGTAATTTTTCCCCAAGCTTTTAAATTATTAATTGATTTTAAATTATAAAGAACCCCTGATCTATTAGCAATTTCATTGAATGCATCTGAAATTTGACAGGTAGAAACCTGAGATAAAAATGAATTTAAATTAATGAATTCATCATAATTATTACCGTTGAAAGTTAAATCCTCAATTGTAATATTTTCTAGAGATATGTCTTTAAATTCCTTTATTTTAGTTAAATCCTTTTTATTATGTAATAAATCTTGAGGTTTTATTGACATTAAATCACCATATATTTTCAATAATTATTATATGTAAAAAATATAATAAAAAAATTTCTATAAACAATATTTTATATATTAGTTTAACTAAAATATTAATTGTAGTATTTGAACTAATACTTATTTATTATATGCTGAAAAGTGCATTTATTCATTATTATTAATTTATTTATTAACATTTTGATTAACAAAAAAAGGAGAAAATTTAATTATTAAAAAAGATTTAAAATAAAAACTGGGAAATTTACAAAATTAAGGAACAATAAGACAATTTAGACCCAATAATTAAATTTTCATTAGTACTTTTACTCTTTTTAGTGTATGATAGATTAAATTAAAAACATGTTTATCGTATAATTTATTAATTGCCTAAAAATAATTATAATTTTTAGAAAGATATAAATTAACCCGATTAATAAGCTAGGGGGCTTAAATATGGGAAAAGGCGAAGAATTAACTACAACAAAATATTTAATCCATGCACAAATTACTGCAAATGGAATTGTAGAAAAACCTGATGTTGTCGGTGCAGTATTCGGACAAACTGAAGGTTTATTAAGTAACGATTTAGATTTAAGAGAACTACAAAGAACTGGTAGAATAGGTAGGATTCAAGTTAATATTCATTCTAACAGCGGAAGAGCAAAAGGAGACATTGTAATTCCTTCAAGTTTAGATAGAGTTGAAACCGCCATTCTTGCAGCATCATTAGAAACTATTAATCGTGTTGGACCATGCGAAGCAGAAATCCAAACATTAAAAGTTGAAGACGTACGTGCTGTTAAAAGAGAACAAGTAGTAAACCGTGCAAAAGAAATTTATAAAAACATGGTTGAAAGTGTCGGTCCGGCAAGCATGAAAATGATTGAAGAAGTAAGAGAAGCTATGCGTGTTCATGAAATTTCAGAATACGGGGATGACAGATTACCTGCAGGCCCAAGCATACACACTTCAGATGCAATCATTGTTGTTGAAGGACGTAGCGATGTTTTAAATTTACTCAAATACGGCATTAAAAATACTGTAGCTGTTGAAGGAGTAAGCGTTCCACAATCTATCGGAGAATTAAGTAAAAAAAGAACCACTACTGCATTTGTAGATGGTGACCGTGGTGGAGAATTAATCTTAAAAGAACTTTTACAAATCGGTGATGTTGACTACATTACCCGTGCTCCTCAAGGTAAAGAAGTAGAAGACTTGGAAAAAGATGAAGTGCTAATTGCACTTAGAGATAAAGTTCCTACTGCACAATTCTTAGCAAATCACAATATTCTTTCAGAATCCAAAAATAATTCAAACAATAACAGACGTGACAAAAATCAGAACAGAAAACAACAAAAATTCAATAAAGAACCAGAAGTTGAAGATGATGAAGTCATTCTAATGAAAGATATGCTAAAGGAATTTGAAGGCACTGGATGTGGAGCAATCTTGGATGAAGCATTGAATATGACTAAAGAAGTTTCTATTGAAAATATATATGAAGAAATGAAAAATATTGAAGGAACTGCAGATACAGTAATATTTGATGGAATCATAAGTCAAAGATTAGTTGATGTTGCTTCTCAAAAAGGAATAAACAAATTAGTTGCTTTCAAAGCAAACATCGTTAAAAAACCACATAACTTAAAAATTATTACAATTGAATAATGGGGATTTATTAATCCTCAATTTACTATTTTTTTAAACAAAAATCACCAATACCCTAATTTAAATTAAATATGTACATTTAATTAAAAAACCATCCACTACTTCCTATAAAAAGTTACCATACGTTTAAATAGTACAAAGCCCAAATAAACACAACATGATTTACAAATGTTTAATCTGCGGACACATTCATAATGAAGAATCCACAGGCGTTTTACTGAAAGATTTGGGCAAATGTCCAGTCTGTAAACAGGATATTTCAAATTTTGTTGAAATTGAAAAAACGGAAAGTTTTGATTCACCAGAATTAGCCTACAATAAAGAATTTGCCAAATCCGATAAAGATGAAAGGGCAATGGATTTAATTCATGAAATGGCAATAAGTGGCGAAAGCATTGTTTCTGCAATGGGAACAGACTTAAAAATGCCTAATTGGGATGACATTTTAATTTTAGGTTGTCAAATAAATCCACAACCTTTGGAAAAAGATATTGATGTTAATACACAAACCATAATAGGTAAAAATGCTTCAAAACCATTGATAATCGAAACCCCTGTGTATATAACACATATGTCATTTGGAGCACTTTCAAAAGAAGTAAAAATCGCTCTTGCAAAAGGAAGTGCTGGAGTTAAAACTGCCCAATGTAGTGGTGAAGGTGGAATTCTAGCTGAAGAAAAAGAAAATGCATACAAATATATTTTCGAATATGTTCCAAATAAATACAGCGTTAATGATGAAAATCTAAAAAGCAGTGATGCAATTGAAATTAAAATCGGTCAGGCAACAAAGCCCGGCCTTGGAGGTCAGCTTGAAGGAGTTAAAGTAACTTCAGATATTGCAAAAGTCAGAAATAAACCTGAAGGTATGGATATCCATTCCCCTGCAACAATTCCAGAAGTAAACTCAAAAGAAGACTTGAAAAATTTAGTATCAATGCTTCGTGAAAAATCTGAAGGCAGACCAATCGGTTTAAAACTTGCAGCAGGCCACATTGAAGAAGATCTTGAATATGCAATATATTCCGGCGCTGATTTTGTAACTATTGACGGAAGAGGAGGATCAACAGGTGCAAGCCCTAAAATAATCAAGGATTCAACATCCGTTCCAACAATATATGCCCTGTCAAGAGCTAGAAAATATTTGGATGAAAAAAATTCTGATATGAACCTAATCATTACTGGAGGATTAAGATTATCATCAGATTTTGCAAAAGCATTAGCTATGGGGGCTGATGCAATAGCAATTGGTACTGGAGCATTAATAGCTGCAGCATGCCAGCAATACAAAATCTGTCATACTGGCCAATGCCCTGTAGGTGTTGCAACACAGGATAATGAATTACGGGAAAGATTGGAAACAGATTTGGCTGCTAAAAGAGTTGAAAATTATCTTAAGGTATCAACAGAAGAGTTAAAAACATTTGCAAGAATTACCGGACACAATAATGTTCATGACCTGAATCTGAATGACATAAGAACAATTAATTCAGAAATATCTGACTATACTGACATTAAACATGTTTGATAATAGCATGCACAATTAAAATAGAAAATTGCTATAATTATAAATATTAATAGCAACAAATATTAATAAGGAAATTAAATTAGGAGGAAATTTAATGAATATAAACATTGAAAATTATTATGTAGCTAGAAAAGACATTTTTGAAAGATTCCAAGAATCTAGCACAGCAACAAAAGTAGTCTTTTCATTTATAATGGCTTGTATTACTGGTTTAATGGCTCAAATCATTATTCCTCTCCCATGGACTCCAGTACCAATTACAGCTCAAACATTTGCGGTACTATGTTCTGGATTATTCCTTGGTAAAAAATATGGATGTTTAAGCCAAATAATTTATATTGTTTTAGGAATTGCATTCGTCCCATGGTTTGGAGGAATGACTGGTGGATTAGACGTTGTACTTGGATCCACTGGCGGATATTTTGTTGGATTTATAATTGCATCATACTTTATAGGATATATTACTGAAAATTATGCTAAAGCACGTAATTTTACCCGTATGTTTGCAGTTATTGGTGTAGCTAACTTTGCATTAATCTACATTCCAGGTCTTTTAGGATTAGCATTATGGTTCTATTTAACCCAAGGTGCAGTTTTAGGAATTGTAGATTTATTATTAATGGGTCTTGTTCCATTTATATTTGGAGACCTTGTTAAAATTGCTGCTGTTTCTGGATTATCAAAAGTTTGCTTACCAAAAGAATAAGAGGTTAATTTTTAACCTTTTTACTATTTTTTTTAAAGATTGCTATGAAAATTAAATTAAGAGGTCATCATTTGTTATGTCTTCAGGGTTTTCAGGGTTATGGATATAGCAAAGACTTTGTTTTAAATATGACTCGCATTAATGAATTGAGAAAAACTAATGACTGCACAATCACATTAACAAATGAACCTGATGATATTTGTTCCGCATGTCCAAATTTAAAGAACAACTTATGTGAAAATGAAAAACAGAATGAAATTATTGTAAAAATGGATGAAGAAGTCCTATCACAATTAAATTCTGATATAGAATATAATTCCATAGATTTATTCAATGAAGTTTCATCAAAATTCAATTCATTGAAAAGTGTTGAAAATGTTTGTAATGGCTGTAAATGGGTAAATAAATGCTTATTTTACAAAAAATTAAAATAAAACGATACATTTAAATACTACTTAAAATATATATTAAAATGTTGTTATATTGCAACATAGTCCCGTAGGGTAGTGGTAATCCTTCTAGGCTTTGGACCCGGAGACGGCGGTTCGACTCCGCTCGGGACTATTCAAATAACTTTTTTTATGAGATTTTTTTATGGAAAAGCTATTACTTATTGGAATTAATACAAGAAGTATGCTTAATAGTGCATTAAAATTAGATTACGAGATTTTTTCAACCAGCTATTTTTCAACATCAGATACACCAACAATCAAAAACCAGAAAATAATTTTAGAAGAAAAAAATAACGAAAGTTCCGGTGTTTTTGAAGATGAATTTAATAGTGCAAGTATTTTAGAGATTTCCAGAGATTACATTGATGAAGTTGACTATATAATACCTATTTCCGGAATTTCACCAAACGACTTTACAAAAAAAGACCAAAAAAAGATTCTTGGAAATAAAAATACTTCAGATATTGAAGATAAATTCAAATTTTATAAAAAGATCCAGGATGAATTTAAAGTTCCTGAAACTTTTTTAATAAAAGATGTAGATGAAGCGATTGAAATAAGTAAAAATAAATCCGATGTTAAATATATTGTAAAACCTCTTAAAGGATCTGGTGGTTACAACATAAATCTTTTAAATAATGATGGCTATATTCAATTAAATGATGGTGAAAAATTCATCCTCCAAGAATATATTGAGGGGATAAATTTAAGTTCATCAGTACTTGGAAGTAAGGATATGAAAAAAACCATAATGAACTCAAGATTACTGACAGAACACGATTTTAAAAAGAACAATAGCTACATATATATTGGAAATATCTTACCTTTAACAAATAAATCCATATTAACAAATGTTAAGGATATAGATAAAATAAATACTGAAATGATTAAAACATCACAAAAGTTAGCATACAAATTTGATTTAATAGGTTCTAATGGTGTTGATTATATTTTAAATAAAAATGGATTATATGTTATTGAGATAAATCCAAGAATTCAAGGAACATTTGAATGTATAGAAAAATCTCTCGGAATAAATATGTTGGATGCTCATATTAAATCATGCAAAAATGAAATCATTAAAATTCCAAAAGCAAAATATTACAGTTATAAAAAAATTATTTATGCACCATGCCGAAATAAATATTCAAAAATAGATTTAAATAACATTTACGATTTACCACATATTGATACAATAACTGAAAAATCAGAACCATTACTAACAATAATAGATAAAAATACTGATTTTAATAAATTATATAAAAAAGTTGAATATAGTTCTTCAATTGTAAATCAAGAAGTTAAAAAACACGAAGTAGATACAATATAAATAATATAAATCCTATTGTAATTAAAAAAGTGGTGGCAATCATAGCATAAGTCATCCAGACAAATATTCTGGCCTTATTTTCCGGATCTTTCATAAATTGGTCAATCGGATCTCTTCTCATTTTTTACACCATATCAAATAAAACAAAAAAAATATCTAAAAATAAAAAAATAAGAAAATGAAAAAGAATAAGAAAAATCTTATTCTGAGGCCTCTTCAGCAGCTTTTTGAGCTTTTTCATTCTTTTCGATAGTAGACCTAATCATTTTCAAACGAACAAAGTTTTCCCTTTCCATTTCTTGGAGTCTCATATCAATATACTTTTCAGTATTTTGGAATCTTGGAATCATAATATGTTCTAAAGCATTTACTCTACGCTTTGTAGCTTCAATTTCCTCAGCTAATAGGAAAATAGTTTTTTCTACTTCACCAAGTTCAATTAAATACTTGAGAGATTCCTCGAATTTTTTAGCAGCTTCGTCTAATTGAATAGTGGTGTCTGAAAAACCATAACCTCTGTCAACAATGGTTCTTTCTTCCATTTTAACATCCGTTACAGGTACAGCTACACCCATAACACTCCTTGAATTAATTTCAACATCAATAGATTCTTTAACTGATAAAGCAGCTTTTCTTACAGCTAAATCACCCATTGCAATTTGAGCTTCAAGTAATGCATCATTTGCTTCTTTTAAACTTAATTCTGCATTTTCACGAATACCTTTAACACGATCCAAGATATCAAAAAATTCTTTGATTAAAGCATCTCTTTTTTCTTTGAGTAAACCGTGCCCTTTAACAGCTAGTTTAGTCCTGTTTTTAAGAGATAATAACTCCATCCTTGTTGGATTAATTCCATCAATAATATCTTGTGCCATTTAATCACCTGTTTTAAACAAATGAATTTAGTCTTTTGGAAGGTATTGTTCGATAAATTCTTCTTTAACCCTTTTGAGTTCTGCTTTAGGTAATATTTTAAGTAACTCCCAACCGAGATCCAAAGTTTCAAAGATTGTTCTGTCTTCATCTTTACTTTGAGTGATGAATCTGTCTTCGAAAGCTTGTGCAAATTCTAAGAATTTTTGGTCCCTTTCAGTAAGAGCTTCTTCCCCTACAACCGCAACTAAGTCTCTTAATTCACGACCTTCTGCATAAGCAGAATAAAGTTGGTCAGATACTCCACTGTGGTCATCACGAGTTTTGTCTCCACCAATACCACCACTCATCAAACGAGAAAGTGATGGAAGTACGTCTACAGGAGGATAAATACCTTTCCTGGAGATTTCCCTACTCAATACAATTTGTCCTTCAGTAATATATCCAGTTAAATCTGGAATAGGGTGAGTAATATCGTCTTGAGGCATAACTAAGATAGGCATTTGAGTAATTGAACCTTCTTTACCATCAATACGTCCTGCTCTTTCATAAATACCAGCAAGGTCAGTGTACATGTAACCAGGGTAACCTCTTCTTCCAGGTACTTCTTCTCTTGCTGCAGAAATTTCCCTTAATGCTTCACAATAGTTGGTCATATCAGTTAAGATAACCAATACTTGCATACCTAAAGTAAATGCATAATATTCTGCAGTAGTTAAAGCCATTTTTGGAGTCAAGATTCTTTCAATAGCAGGGTCGTCTGCTAAGTTCATGAATACTGTTAATTTTTCTAAAGCTCCAGTACGTTCAAAGTCTCTCATAAAGAAGTTTGCTTCTTCGTTTGTAATACCCATAGCAGCAAAAATTACTGCAAACTCATCGTCTGCACCTAATACTTTAGCTTGTCTTGCAATTTGAACAGCTAAATCATTGTGAGGTAAACCAGATCCAGAGAAAATAGGGAGTTTTTGTCCTCTTACTAATGTGTTCATTCCGTCAATGGTAGAGATACCAGTTTGAATAAATTCTTCAGGGAATTCACGAGAAGCAGGGTTCATTGGAGCACCGTTAATATCCAATTCTTCATCAGGGATGATTTCAGGACCACCGTCAATAGGTTTACCGATACCGTTAAAGATACGACCAACCATGTCTTTGGATACACCGATTTTTGCGGTTTGACCAGTGAATCTGGTTTTAGTATCTTTAGTGTTTAAATCATTAGTTCCTTCGAAAACTTGAATAACAGCAACATCTTTAGTTACTTCGAGAACTTGTCCACTTCTTTTTTCACCATTAGGTGTTTCAATATCTACAATTTCATTGTAACCAACGCCTTCTACTCCTTCAACAACCATCAAAGGACCGGAGACTTCAGATACAGTAGTATATTCTCTAGTTTTAATATTTGTATTCATTTTTAAGCCTCACTGCATTGTTTAGTAATTGCGGATTGAATTTCTTCAATTTTTGCATCAAATTCATCTTGTGGTATGTATTTCATTTTACCAATTTCTTCTTTAACAGGTAAAGCTACAATATTTGCAATAGGAGCTCCTCTGTTAACAGCTGCAAGAGATTCATCGTAGAATTTAAGAATGGTTTTTAACATTTTATACTGTTTATCTGGAGCACAGTATGTATCTACGTCATCAAATGCATTTTGTTGTAAGAAATCTTCTCTTAACATACGTGTAGTTTCTAAAGTAGCTTGGTCAGTTTCTGGTAATGCATCAGGACCAACTAATTGTACAATTTCTTGTAACTCTGATTCTTTTTGTAAAAGACTCATAGCTTGGTCACGAGTTGCTCTCCAATCTGCAGCTACATTTTCAGCCCACCAACCTTCAATACTGTCTACATATAATGAATAACTTTGTAACCAGTCAATTGAAGGGAAGTGACGTTTATCTGCAAGGGATGCATCTAACGCCCAGAACACTTTACAGATACGTAATGTGTTTTGAGTAACAGGTTCAGATAAGTCCCCACCAGGAGGTGATACAGCACCAACTACAGAAATAGATGCGACATTGGATTCAGTACCAATAGTTTCTACTCTTCCAGCTCTTTCATAGAATTGAGCTAATCTGGATGCTAAGTATGCTGGGTAACCTTCTTCCCCAGGCATTTCTTCTAATCTTCCAGAAATTTCCCTCATAGCTTCAGCCCATCTTGAGGTTGAATCTGCCATAAGTGCTACATCGTAACCTTGGTCACGGTAATATTCTGCAATAGTAATACCAGTATATACACATGCTTCACGAGCTGCTACCGGCATGTTAGAAGTGTTTGCAATAAGAACTGTTCTGTCCATTAATGGGTTTCCAGTTTTAGGGTCGTCAAGGAATGGGAACTCAGTAAGTACCTCAGTCATTTCGTTACCACGTTCTCCACATCCGATATATACAACAATATCTGCGTCAGCCCATTTAGCTAATTGCTGTTGGGTAACAGTTTTACCTGACCCGAATGGACCTGGAATAGCTGCTGCTCCTCCTTTAGCTACGGAGAAGAAAGTGTCTTGTGCTCTTTGACCAGTTACTAATGGTATATCTGGGTCTAATTTTCTAACATAAGGACGACTTCTTTTAACAGGCCATTTTTGGAGCATTTGTACTTTTTCGCCACCTACTTCAGCAATATCTTCTAATACGGTATATTCGCCTTCAGGAGCAATTTCAGTTACTTCACCTTCTAAAGTTGGAGGAACCATAATTTTATGTAAAACTGCGGTTGTTTCTTGAACTTCACCAAGAACATCTCCTGCTTTTAAAACATCTCCTACTTTAGCTACAGGTTTAAATGCCCATTTTTTCTCTTTATTTACAGAATCTACATCAATTCCTCTAGCAATAAAGTCACCAGATTCTTCTCTGATGATTCTTAATGGTCTTTGAATTCCATCAAAAATAGAACTCATTACACCAGGACCGAGTTCTACAGACAATGGACCTCCTGTACATTCAACTACTTCACCCGGTTGAATACCGGCTGTTTCTTCATATACTTGGATAGTTGCGGTGTCACCTTCAAGTTCGATAATTTCTCCGATAAGCTTCTGTTCACCTACCCTAACCATCTCAAGCATCTGGGCTCCTCTCATACCATCTGCGATAATAACAGGCCCAGCAATTTTAATAATTTTTCCTTCAATAATCATTTAACCATCTCTACCCCGATGACTCTTTTAATAAGATCATTCATTTGATCAGCGGACCCTTCTGAGGACCCATCTTTATCAGGTATCTCAATTATCATTGGTAATACATCAGAACCAATTTTTCTAGAAATATGATCTCTAATTTCATTAGCTAATACTTGAGTAATAATAATAATTGAAATGTTTTCATCTAAAAATTTATCAAAAGCTGCAATAGCTTCTTCAGAAGTATTGACTACTTCTGCTTTTTTGACACCACCAAGTCTAAATCCAGATACAGTGTCAATATCACCAATAATTGCTACGGAACTCATATTAACATCTCCATGATTTTAGAATTAGGGAAATCTGCTTCTCTTTTTGCTCTTGCAATAATTTTTAAATTTTTAATCTCATTTTCTTTTTGACTTAAATAACCAATAATTGGACCAATACCTAATGGTTTTTTAATAGCTAAAGATTTTGAATAGTTAGAAGAGTATGCATCCAATGCTTTTTCAAATACAGCAACGGAACCAGTTTCATTATAAAGTGGCATTGCATCAGTTAATGCACTGGCATATTTTGTTCCTTCCAAACCAGAAATCACATTTGTAACATCTGGTGAATCCATTAAATCTTTAAGTTTCCATTCACGTAATTGATAACCGTCAGCCAAAATGTAATGTGAAATATCATCATAAGTTAAACCATCTTCTTTAGCTCTTAAAATTAATTTAAGGTTATCAACATCTACTTGAGTTCCAACATATGAATATAAAATTTGTTTATTTTCATCTGAAGGAACATCAGAAGAACGTAATAAATTGCTTAAATAATATTTATCTAAAGCCGCTTCTAATGGAAGAGTCATATGTTTTTCTTCATATTCTGGAAGAGCATCCTCTAAAACAGTCGCATATTCAGTTGAATCTAAACTTGTTACGATATCTGTAACATTGTCAGTGTCAACCAAGGATGTTAAATCACCATATAAAGATCCACAAGGGATTAATAACTCTCTTGTTTCATCAGGAGTAAGACCTACTTCTTTAGCAGTTAAAAGACTTTTAATATTGTCAATATCTGTTTTTTTAGACATTATGACAAATGGATCTTTAACATCTTTAGGAGCTACTCTTGCAATATAATCATATGTATTAGCACGTTCAACATCCAATGCTTTATCAAGTGGATACTCATCTAAAACATTAGCATAATCAGGACTACCTCTGAGATAATTTTCAACTTCTTCAACATTGTTGGTTTCAACGAGTTCAGAAATTTGTTTTTCATCAAATAATCTTCCTGTTCTTGCTCTTACTCTTGCACTCGGGTTAAGATAAGGATAAATGTCCAAAATTGGTCTAGATGTAATGATTACAACAACTGCACCAACAATAAGTAATGCTATAACACAAAAGACAAGGGTTGTCTCTGGTGAAAATCCAAAAGCACTTACTGCTGCATAATCTACCATAATTTATCCTCCTATATTATTTAAATAAAATTTCTGCAACTTCACTACGTAATAAACTTTTAAATCTATCTAACCTAGCTTCAATAGTATTATTAACTTCAATATCCCCATTACTAGTTTTTAAAACAGCACCACCGATAGTATCGATAGGTTCACCTATTTCAAACTTAATACCCTCAATTTCGAAAGTAGAGGCATTTGAAAGTTGATCTTTAAATTTATTAGTATCAGCTTCGTTTAATTGAATAATTAAATCATCACTACCAATTTCATCAGCAGCCTCTTTAATCATTTTAGTTAATGCATCATCGTATTCTTCATCACCGGATGCAGCTTTTTCTTTTAATTCAACTGTAGCTTTTTCAAAAGCTGCCTCGATTACTTCTTCTTTAGCGCCTAATTCGGCTCTACGAGCATTCATCTTAGCTTCAGAGATAATTTGCTGATATCTCATATCAGATTGTTTTACACCATTTTCTAAAATTTTGGTTTTTTCAGCATCTGCAGTTTTTTCAGCATTTTGAGTAATAGCTGAAGCTTCAGCATTTGCATCTTGAATGATTACATCAGCTTTTCCCTGGGCTTCAGACATAATGCTTGAAACAATTTTATCTGTGCCTGAGCTCATATAAATTGCCTCCTTAACCAGCCAACATTTTACCGAATACCATAAGCAAGATAGCAATCAAGAAACCGTAAATAGCCTGGGTCTCTGGTAATGCAGAGAAAATAATACCTCTAGCAAACATATCGTTATCTTCAACAACAGCTCCAACAGAAGATGCTGCAGCCATACCTTGTCCCATACCGGAACCTAAACCAGCAAATCCAATTGCTGCACCGACACCAATAGCTATAATACCTTGATTAATGTCTAATTTAGAGAAATTTCCTGCTAATAATCCTGAGAAAACTAATAATAAAATTGCAATCAAGAAACCATAAATAGCTTGAGTTTCTGGTAATGCGGAGAAAATAATACCTCTAGCAAACATATCGTTATCTTCTGCAACTGCACCTACAGAACCAGCAGATGCCATACCTTGACCTAAACCAGAACCTAATCCGGCAAAACCAATTGCTACTCCAGCACCAATAGCTGCTAAAGCAGTACCTGTAATTTCTACTACCATAATTAATTCACCTTTGAAATAATATTGATTTTAAATTTTAATTTTAAAGTATATAATAAAAAATTTTTAATTTTTAAGTTTTGTAAATGTTCTTTTTGCTTTGAAAGCTTCGAATTTACCTTTACCGCCCATGAAGAATTGTGAAAAGAACTCAACATAGTTAAGACGTAAAGCATTAATAAATGCACCCAATACCTGGAAAGCAAAGTTTGCGATATGTCCAAATAAGAATAAAATTATTGCAATAATTATACCTAAAACTGGAATTGGAATCATCGAATTAATTAAATTAGCTAAGATGTTTACAGTCATTGCAATACCACCGGTAGCTAAACATAATGCTAAAAGACGCGCATAAGATAAGACATCTCCCATAAAACCGAAAACATCCATCATACCATATGCACCATTAGCCCATACTAAAATTCCTAGAGTTATAATTACCAATACTCCACCTATTACGTATCCGATCATACCGACTGCAGGAACCATATATCCTAAAGCAAGGAAAACAATACCTGCTTCAAATATAAACCAACAAATTTGGGATCCGAGAGCTTCTTTAACATTTCCATATCTGAAATTATCAATAGCACCAATTATGAAACCGATATTAGTATAAATAACACCGACAGCGATAGCTATATATAAAATATGATCAGGATGTTTAAATGCTTCAACAGCACCAATTACGGTCGGCACTTTATAATTGAAGTACTCAGGCAAGTTTCCAACAACACCATTGGTTACTAAACCCAGAACCACAGCCCACAGACCAGACCATATTAAAATCCAACCGAATGCATTCATGGTCTTATTAATTTTACCTAATCCGCGTAATAAAATTACACCGATTAAAGATACAAGTATACCATAACCCGCATCAGTCAAACAGAACCCAAAGAAAAATGGAAAAGTAATTGCAAGGAACAAAGTTGGATCAATTTCGTTATAACGTACTGGAGAGTACATATCAACGAGATATTCAAATGGTTTTGCATACCATCCATTTTGTTGTAAAACAGGAACGTCTTCGTCATCTGTGCCTTCAACTTCAATTAATTCGAAAGCACAATGTCCTTCGGAGCTTTTTTCAACTACTTGTTCAACTTTTTCTGTATCTTTTACAGGCACCCATGCTTCGAGAACATAGGAATCTTTAGTTTGAACAAAAGCAGAAAGAATTTCATTTTTTTCTTTTTCATTTTCTAATTGTTCTTTGAGAGATAGAATTTCATCATCCCACTGTTCAGCAACTGCTCTTAATTCAGTTTTAACAGCATCACGTTCTGATTCAATAGATACTAATCTTGAATCAGCATTGGAAATAATCTGTTGAGGAGTACCTTCAACATCACCAATTTCTATTTTCTCAAAGTCAAATTTACGAAGTGTTGAATAAACATCATCACTATACTCTTTTAATGTTACTACAACTACGATATTTCCTTCTTTATCATCAGTCATAGGAACAGTATATACTTCTAATTCATCTGTCAATTTACTTAATTCATTTTTGATTTCTGAAGTAGATTCAGCGTTAATCCTACCAACAGTTGTAGAAGTGTACTTAGAATCTTTTAAAAGAGCTAAATCCATGTCAAAATTATATAAATGCCTAGCTAAACTTTTATTAGACTTTAATTCACTTGTTTCGGAGTCGAGAGCGGCTAGTTTTCCCTCAATAACATGTGTCTTACCCCCTACTTGAGATAATGTTTCTTCAGCTTTTTCAATAAAAGCTTCAGTGTCCAAATCTTCAATTTCTTTCTGTACTGGCATATCCGGACTAATAAAAGACATTAAAGTGTCTTTTAACCCATGGCCTTCTGATAAAGAATTTCCGAAAAGTTCAGATATACCATTAGTTTTCATCAAGAGTGAAGATAATTTTCCCGCATATGGAGTAGCTTTTGCTGGAGTTACTAATTCCGCTAATTCAGGATCTTGCTGAATACTTTCAGAAATGTCACTCATTTGTACTAACCCTTGTTCGTGGAGCGCATCCACTGTAGGAGCTACATACTTCTCGAGTGTAACTATTCTAATTTTTCGCATTCTAGCTGTCTTGAACATATAATCTCTCACTACAAAATATTTTTGACAATAACTGAAGCAGCTTCATCAACATTTGCCATAGCCTTTTCTTTTAATGCTTTTACATCATTATCAGAATTAGCAGCAATAGTTTTAGCTTCTTCTTTAGCTTTATCTTCTGCATCAAAAACAGTATTTTTAGCTTCTTCCTCTGCTGATTTTTTAGCATCTGCTATTATTGATTCAGCATTTACTCTAGATTCGTTAATTAAATCTTTTGATTGAGATTCTGAATCTATAATAAGCTGTTCAGCATCAGATTCGGCTTTTTTTATCATTGCGATTGCTTCTGATATCTCTGCCATAATAAATCACCATGGTATATTTAATTTTTATTAAGTATAATATATATCTTTTACTATATTTTTCTGAAAAATAAAACTAATCTTGACTTAAACTAAAAACTAATAACAAAAATAAAACAGTTTTATAAATAAAATATGTTAAAAAAAGAATTAAAAAAAATAAAGGAAAAAAAGATTATCTATAGAAAAATTTAAGGATACTCTTAGGCAATTTCATAAGATAAGCCAAAATAGCTATTGTAATAATGATAAGGCCGATTATAGCGAAGCCATAATTATATGGAATATCCAATATGGTATAACCTACAACACCAATAACAATACCTTCAAAGAAAAAGACTGCTTTTGTCCATTCAGGTTTATAAGATATTATAAGATAAGCAATACCCAAAAGAACAAGGATAATTGATGTAGCAATTGTATCATTAGTTAATACTTCCCCCCTGATTACTGGAAGAATTCCGACAAATATTAACATAATAGCTACCAAAATTCCAAGCATTTTAAAAAGTTTTACATTAGCCATACATCAATATTTAATTATCTTAATATAAATACTATTTTTATGAAAAGATGTGTTTGGATAATACTTAACAAGAACTTTGAAATGATGCTTGACGGAGAAATTTTTGAAGATAAACTGCAAGATAAAAAATTCTCTCCCGGCGAAGACATATGGACAGAAGAGCTCCCATTATTAAAAATAGCCGACGAAAAAATTCAAAAGGAATATGACGAGTTTAGGCAAGACATTTTAACCTTATTTTTGGAGCCTCAAGTCAATGAAGTATTTATTAATGCCAAAATTGGTGAAGAATCAGAATATGACAACCCTTCAATATCTACACCACTGATAATAAGAAAAATAGAAGAATATGATGTTGAAGAAATAATAGAATAAAAAAATAGAGGATAATGTTTAATCCTCTTTTGCAGAAATAGTTATTTTATTTGAAACAACTGCACTTTCATACTGGGATGTTATAATATACTCACCAGCCATCAGATTAATGTTCAAGCAAGCAATTCCAGAGGAGTTAGTGTATCTTGTGTAAAATACACCATTAATGTTAAAGGTTATTCCAATATTTTCTAATGGATTGCCTTCACCATCAATCAGTTTTGCTTTGAATTGTGTTCCATCATTATAGGTCATGTTAATATCATCTGCAGTTAAAACAGGTAATACTGTGATATTATAGGACATCTGAAGACCAGTTAACGGATCAATAGCAGTTAGTATATACTCACCAGGATTTAGATTAATGTTTAAACGAGCAGTACCATTTTCATTGGTTGTACGGTTGTAAAATACGCCATTAATATTCATAGTAATATTTACATTAGGAACAACATTACCTTCACCATCAATCAATGAAATATAAAACTGTGACTCATTTCTGAAGTATTTAACAAGATTTTGAGCAATCAATGTAGGCAATACCTCAATATTGTTTTCAACAGTAGTGTCGCCAAATGTTGTTTTTATTGTGTAGTTACCAGGATTTAGATTAATGGCTATTTTAGCAGTTCCATTTTCATCACTAATCCTTGTGTAATTAACATCATTTATTTCAAAAATTACAGATTCATTAGCTGCACCAACATCAGCAACAAATTTTGAATCATTCTTATAAATTTTTACTAAATCTTGAGTAATTATTTTACGAGGAAGAGTATAAACCTTCAAACAGGCTACTATGCCTTCTGCAGAAACATCTTCCCACTCTTTACCATCAAAGTAGAATGATGATCCGTTTTCCACATGTTGCCTTATAAGCTTCAAGTAAGGGAATGCATCAGAAGTCACAACAGCTTCAAATACATCTCCTTTAGAAATTGGTATATATTCATTTAATTTAATGGTAGAATATCCGTAAAATGGACTAATACCCTCTTGAGTAAGTTTTAAATCCCCATTTACATAAATTTCAATAGTATATTCAACATCAGAGTTATTGAAATAGGTACCGACTGCAGCGATTAAATCATTATCTACAGCAGTGAATACATTTTTATATGAAATATTTTTACATGAAATATTTTCATCTGCCACATCGAAATCTGTTAAACCTGCCAAATCATATTGATAATTTTTATTGTATGGAATAGTATTTTCAATAATAATAGCGGCAGCAGACTCTTCAATTAAATCAGGAAAAGCACAAAATGTTAAATCATAATATGAAAGATATAAATATCCACTATCTCCCCAATCTGTTCCCCAACTATTCTTAACAATCCATGCCCCATCACCAGGAGGAGTTATCAGGAAATTATCTGCTGAAAAAGTATCATCCCAACCAACAACAGAAATTGCATGAGTTGAAATTCTAGAAATATTACAGTATTGAGAATAAGTATCAGGATTATAATAATGCATTTCTCGACTAACTTTAGGAGTGGCAAAGTAATATCCGGCAATAGACCCATATTTAAGAATGGCTTCTTTCATTTCATGATTACCTGGATCAGACAAATTACCTCGAATTAACATGACGTCTTGAATATGAATATTTTGATCCAATAGAATTAATGGAGATATTTTACCCAATTCATCATAAGTGTCAAGATCTTGAGAAAATACACCAAACCAGCTTAAAAGGTATGCCATAGCATAGTTTACAATACCTCCTTCATATGAACGACTGCCATATTTCGAATAGATTAGCATTGAGTCTTGCATATTATTTTCGGAAATATCCATATCAATTTGACATGCTTTTAATAATGCTGATTCTACAGTAGCAACCATACCAAAAGCCCAGCAGGAACCCATTGACCCCTGATTATGGATAGGAGATATCCAACCAAAGTCTCTTGAATCAAATCGAATAGGCAAATTTGTAACATTAATTGTATTGTTGAATAATTCCAATTCCATTCCCACTTTATCAACAACATAAAGATAATCAGTATCATTTAAAATGACAGTATCATTATTAAGTTCACAATCTTCCATAATAAAATCATTTTGGAAAATCACATGGATTGCTTCTTCATTGTTAAAAAACGAACAATTTTGGGCATTGAATGAAGAATCATAAACACATATTGCACCACCTTTATTCGCCCAATTATCCTTGAAGTTAGAATTAGATATATTAAGATTTCCAGCATCTAAAAAGATAGCACCACCATTTGAAGGATAATCTTCATTCAATATCGCATAATTATAAATAAAACTTACATTATCAATAGTTTGTTCCTTGGAATATGAAGTATAAATTGCTCCACCATTATAATTTGCAGAATTATTAATAAAAGATGCATTTTTAATTGATAATGAACCTCCTAATTGAAGATAAGCTCCTCCAAAATCGGAAGAACAATTGGTGAAATTCACATTTTGTATTTGAACACATCCTCCTTTAGTCCTATAATTCTTAAAATCAACAAAGATGGCTCCACCATTTTTAGCTGAAGAAACATTGACAAACTCACAAGAATCTATAGTTGAATTTTTTTGAGATTTTATTCCAATGGCTCCTGCAGTTTCATTAGCCGTTAAATTAATAAATCTGGAATTGTAAATTATTGTCAAACCATCCGAATTATAAACAGCTGAAGCATAATTGGAATTTATATCTTTAAATATGGTATTTTGAATTTCGATATCTGATGATTGAGCATAAATAGAAGCAAAATTGATGAAATTACCAGATGTAAAATAAGAATCGTATACAGTTAAATTAGATTTAGACACAAAAATAGCAGCTCCCCTATAAGCATTGCAGTCAATAAAACTAACATTATTACACAATACAGTATTTAAAGAATATATGGCCCCACCATCTTCCGCATAATCATTGATAAAAGTTACATTATTTAATATTAGTGAACCATTTACCCAAAGGGCTCCACCTATAGAAAAATTAGCATTGATAATATTCAGATTATTAATTGTAACATTATTAGCTGAAATATTAAAAATCCTAACCAGATTTTGCCCATCGACGGTAAAATCATTTCCTTCAACCACATAATTATCCTTTTCGATAACTATACCCTCAGTAATATTATCTCCACTATACACATAATCCTGAGTGAATTGATAGATATCAGTAGTTGCATTAATTTCACCACTTAATTGAGTAAAATTTCCCTCAGCAAAAACATTACCCATTGATAAAAAGAAAATAACTACTAACATCAAATATATTTTTTTCATTTTATTCTCTCCCCAAAATATTTTAGAATAGTTTATTTGCTTTTTCAAGTACTTCATCCATAGTATTAAATTCCAAATCTTCACCCTTTTCAGATTTTAATTCTGTTGTTATCAGAACATGAGGTGAAGCCCATAAGTAGCTATAGGCAAAATATACAATATTTACAAGTAATGCTGGACCAAAAAAGAACAGTCCAATCATCAAAAATAAAATATGGACATAATAATTCCCATATCTTTTCTTTTTCATTAAAATGAAATGTTCTTCTTCCTGTATTTTCTTAAATTTAATTTCAGACAATTCTTCTGAAATCTTATTCATTTCATTAGAATTATCTGCTTTTAAAATAAATAAATCCATAATAATCTATAAATATACTGTAAATTCATCGATTGCTTTTCTTGGAGTGTCTCTTGGTTCAGCATCACCATAACCTAAAGGAGTAAACAATACAGGTTCTTCTGAATCCTTTAACTGTAAGAATTCCCTAGCTTTATCCGGTTTGAATGCTGCAATATAACATGTTCCAAGTCCAACACTAGTTGCTGCTAAAATAATATGGTCCATCACAATTGTTGCATCAATATCAGATATGCATTTATTATCGTATTTTCTAACCCATGCTTCATCAGTTTTAGCAACTACACATAATACGTAAGGTGCTTGTGTAAACCACTTAGCAGAATAGATTTCAGATAAAGCTTCTTTATTTTTTTTAGTATCAATTACATAAACTTTAAAAGGCTGGTAGTTAACTCCGGTTGGAGCGATAGTAGCTGCCTTTAAAACATAATCCAATTTTTCTTTTTCGACTTCTTTATCCAAGTATCCTCTTACACTATATCTTTTGTTAATAACTTCATCAAATTCCATTTTAACGACCTCCATATATAACATCGTCTAAATCACAAAAACGTCTAAATTCATCTTCATCCATTTTTTCTTCATGAATATGAGCAATAATTCCCGGAATACGACCTATAATAAAAATACCCAAACCCAAATCTGGAGTAAAACCTAAATCAGATAAAATAGCTGCATTTGCACCGTCAACATTTAATTTTATACCCTTATTCTGATACACCAAATCTTCAATAGCTACGGCCAATTTAATATGTGGTCCGACAAAACCCTCTTTAATTGCCACTTGAATTAATTTCTCTGCTCTTGGGTCAATAGTATGATATCTATGGCCAAAACCAGGTATCTTTTCTTCTTTTGAAAAGTAATCATTATAAATATCAATAGCCAAGCTAGCAATCTGCTTGTTATCCAAATCAGAATCTTCAGTCAAAATTAATGAGTTAATTCTGGACTGATATAATTCCATAGTTTTTTCTATAGCTCCGGCATGTTTATGACCAAAAGAAAGTAATGCTCCTGCAATTGCAGAGTTCATAGATGAACCTGATGAAGCAATGATTCTTGCAGTTTGAGTACTTGGTGGAGTTACGCCATGATCACAGAATGACACCAAAACATGATTAAACATTTTGCTTTCTTTAATTGAAGGTAATCTTCCTTTCAAAATTAAATAAATCATGTCCCCATAGCGAATTTTTTCTATCAAATCCTGTTGATTGTATCCTCGAGTAGTTAATTTATTAGGTTCCACATTAGAAATAGTTGTTTTTAAAGAGTGTTCATTTACACGGAAATTATTTTCTTGCATGATTAAAATATAATCTAATAGATTAATAAATGTTATAGTAAAATTAATTATAAAATTAAAGTTGATTTTCTTGGCTCAACAAAACATGATGGCCTGACTGAAACTATACGAACCCCACTGGCCCTTTGATTTCCAATTTTTATAAAAGTACCTAAAACGGTAGTCTTACCACCGAACCCCAAAGGTCCGATATCAGTTTGGTTCAATTTTTCACTCACATATTTTTCTTCATTGCTTGGATTATCCAGATTCCCATAAATCATCGCTTTCAGCATTAATGATGATGCTTCATAATGTGTCCTTCCAATACCTATAGCAGGAATTGATGGAGTGCATCCAAGGAGTTTTAAAGAATCCTCAAGCCAATTAACAGCTTCATTAATTACAACATCAAAAGAACGCTTATGATAAACCCTATATGTTTTTGCTCTTATTTCAGGCCCTCCTCCCTGAAGTAAAAAATGAACATTCAATGTATCGGGATTTTCACTCTTATCAATTAAAAAAGATACGGGTTTCATCATTCCTGGATCATCATAAAGGCCACATGATTGCTCAACTCTTTCAATATCATTACCTTTAACTGCCATAGGTCTTGCAGGGAGCTTATTCAATCCTTGATAAATTCCTTCATTAATCTGAGCCATTAATTCTGAGGTAATTTCTCTATTATCACCAAGCTCAATAACCACATGAGGAATTCCCGTATCATCACATAATGGAAATTTTGTCTTTTCGGCAACATTATAGTTTTCCAGAATTTGAGTTAATGCCCATGAAGCATTTTCATTAGTTTCATTTTCAATAGCCGATACCAAAGCATTTCTCTTATCCTGTGAAAGAATAGTGCTGGCTTTAATTATAGAATCAGATACTTTATCGACAATATCCATATAATCACTCAGGAATTGCTAAATCATTGGAATCCTTAGGAGACATTACTGCATCCGGCGCATAGTGTTTTATCATCCTTTCAACTAATTTAACCTGTTTTATTCTGGCAACTGCTTCTTTTTCAGTTGTATCCCAATTATGATTGGCCGCAACAGAACCTCCAGTTTTTAAATAAACCGGAGCTGCAACTTCGATAAATTTTGGAACTTCATAATGCCTAATAAAGCCTCCAGTAGATTTTGGATTTTCAGTATGTAAATCAATCGGAATATCTATTGCATTCCTAATAGATGCAAGCATATTTATTTGTAAATCTCGAACAGGATTGAGAGAATCCAAACCAATTGATTCCAGAAGTTTTGCTGAAGCAGGATTTCCATGACCGGTATGGGCTGACATCTTAAAATGAAGATTTTTTGGTAATTCTCCTTTAATCCTCATCTGGTTTAAAACATACAATAATCCCTCATCATAGAGCAATATTCCGCGAACACCAAAATCAACAGCTCTTTTAACATCTTCAATTGCATAAATTAAGTTATCATATCCTCTTAAACGATAACCTATTCTACTTCCTTCTTTTGTATGGACTGTAGCTGATGTATCATATGTTGCTCTTGGCCCAACAGCTAAAAATAGCTCACAACCATATTCCTTTGCCAAATCAACCATTTCAATAATCTCCTCATCGCTGAGCAACATTATTCCTTTAGTTTGTGTTACTCTGTGAATTACAATATTTTGATTTTGGGCTTCATCCAGAAGAGTTTTCATCGTTTTTGGTGATTGTATTCCCGGAACTTCAAATCGGAATTGTCCTCCATCCTTAAAAGTTTTATCTGATTGGAAAGTGGAATCAACTTCACCAATACCTATTTGATTTAAGAAATCTTTAGTATTATTCATTTAAAACCCCAACAACATCAGTCATCGAATAATTATCCAATTCATCAATGATAACTAGATTATTAATATTATAATTTGGATTTAAGCTTTTGAATTTATCAATTAATTCACTTAAATCATATGGATTTTCAAAATCCCCTTTAGGAATAAAAGTAATATTCTGAAATACACCATTTCTAAACTCTTTATCCAATTTTATTATTACATTAGACGGCCTTTTATTTGGATATAAATCATTCAATTTTTCATCTTTTAAGATAATCATTCGATTTACAAGATTTTTAATAGTATTTACTTTATCAACTGTTGAATAATTTTCAAATAAACCATATTCTACCAATTTATCTAATGAATCAATATCAACTTCTCCCATCACCAAAGTTATGGCCACAGCATAAGGAAGACTTTGCTTTAACTCCTCCAAGTTTTTCGGATTAAAATTATTGTGATCTGCTGCAACATCATAGGTTTTAACAGCAACATTTTCAATATGGACATATTCATCACCCAAACTAGCCTTTAACTTTAATGCAGTATCTATAGAAGAATGCAAATGTCTGCAAAATGGATATTTCTTGAAATAGATATCCCTAACTTTAACTACACCAACATCTTCCAGAATTGAATCAAAAGAATAATCTTCACCATTGAAATCCTCGTTATAAACCATTGCCTTTAAAAATCCTTCAGAACCTTCAACTATTGTTTCAGCACCAGTAAAACCATTTCTTGCAAGAAATGCAGATAATATACCATTATAATTTGCCTTACCAACATGAAGCACTTTACCCATACTTCCAGCATGATCAGATTCCAATAAACCTGCAGCCTGCGTTCCACATAATCCCAATGCATTCAATATCTGTGATTCATCAAGTTTGAGTAATTTGGATGCAACAGCACCTGAAACAAAAGTTCCAATAGTTCCTGTCGTATGAAAACCGTTTTCCCTATGGCGAGGATTAACCATTTTTCCAAGCAAAATTCCGACTTCATAACCTACAATAACAGCTTCAAAAAATTCTTTACCACCAAATCCATAAGCTTCAGATAATGCTAAAGCAGTTGGAAATATTACTGCACCCAAATGCGCTTGTGCCTGCCTATGGCCATCATCCAACTCTAAAGTATGTGCTGAAATACCATTTAAGAAAGCAGCATTTAATACATCAGTTTTTACACCAGGTTTTCCAATAATTGATGCTTCCAAACCCAAATTGCCATTATCATGAAATATCTCATTAATAGTATTGAAAGCTATTGCTGGTGAGTTTTCATTAGCTCCCCTGTATGTTACACCAAAAAAATCAAGGAAAGCTGCTTTAACAGTATTGATTGACTCAACAGTAGCTTGTTCATAACGATAATTTGAAATAAATTTAGAAATATCTTGCAAAAACATAATAATCTCAACATTATGTATGTAAAAATAATCTTAAATAGTTTATCTAAAAAATATTAAAAAGAAATATTGTCTTTTTGTACAGGAATTCAATGGTTTATTAATCATAATATATTTAAACAGCTGGAACTCCTGTTAAAACAAGAACAATATGTGCCACAATTGCCGCACCGAAATAAGTTGCTGCAATAACCAGCATTGTTATAATAATAGCTCTCCAACCCAATGCCTTGAATTCATCCCAACTTTTACCCATTCCAATACCAACATAAGCCAAGAATACGGTAACGATAGATAAAAGCTCGACTTTTGAAACATAATAAAGTACAAATTCAGAAGTAGGCATTCCCGGAAGCGCCAAAACAATACCTATTACACTTATATAGAGAATTGATGAAATATTAAAAGGAAGTTCCCTTTCCATCCACACACCAGCAAGCGTAATAAAAGACAATATCCCCATACCAACCAGGGAATCAGTCATCGGATGCTTGTATCCTATATAATTACCTATAACTGTAATAACTGAAAATATAATTAATAGCCTAATCCAATTGAAAATACCATGAACAGTAACATTTTCAGATCCGTCAATAAAATCAGCCATTATCATCATCCTCCTTTTCTTTTACAAGAGATCCCCTTCCAATTTTTGGTTCCAGGAAATTATAAAACTTTTCAGTTATCGGAAGGGCAATGAAGATAACTATGTAAATACCAACACAGAATGAAAGCAAATTACTAAATCCTGCAAATGCTTCAATACTACTTTCCAATCCAGGAAATGCTGCTAAAGTCGGTCCAATAGCCGCCGCATTCATACTGGCACTACCTACACCACTAGCCATAGCAAATGCATAAGGATGTAAAGGTAAAAATGAAAGTGATAAAGTAACTAAAAAACTGATAAATATTGTACCGATTACAGTACCAATAATGAATATAGCAAAAACTCCTCTTGATTCAGGAGAGTTAAATCCATATTTATCAACAACAACAGCAACGTTAGGTTCACGACCAATAGAATTGGTCATACCAATAGATTCTTTCTTAAATCCTAAAAGTAAAGCAATAGGAAGAACCAAAATAGTTGCTAAGTGCCCTATTTCCTGCAATATTAACGCGGGACCCATTTCAAAAATTAAATGAATAGATTGACCGCTCGAAATAGCTAATTTAGCAATCAATACACCAATAAAAAGCATCATAGCTCCTTCAGCAATACGGGCTTGTTTTTTTTTAATCCATCTAATATTTTTATCCAAATAGAAAATTAAACCTAACATAATTGTATAAATCAACGGCATGATTGTAATTGCAACATTTTTTGTAATTGGAATATTAACTGTTCCAATTAATTCAGCTATGATTACTAAAAATAGTACAGTACCATGTAATCGATAGTCTCTCCAAGGATTTTTCTTTAAAATCCTCCTATCAGTTTTTTCACGATAAATATGTTCAACTTTACCATCATTATCTCTATCTGGAATAAAAACCCACCCCAAGCATATAATGCCAATATCAAAAAATCTATACTAACACTATTACTATCTTAAAACTCATTTATAAATTAATAAGTTTTTATAGATAAAAATTCATAAAATATGAATAAAAAATAGTAATGAAGTTCTCAAAATGAGAATAAATTTTTAAGCAGCGGGTACTCCAGTCAGTACCAGTATAATGTGGGCAACAATAGCTGATCCATAATAAGTTGAAGCAATAACCAAAATAGTAATGATAACCGCTTTCCAACCTAAAGCCTTGAACTCATCCCAACTTTTACCCATTCCAATACCAACATAAGCCAAAAATACTGTTACAATAGATAAAAGTTCTATTTTTGAAACATAATAAAGTACGAATTTCGATGTCGGCATTCCTGGAAGCGCTATGACAATACCGATTATACTTATATAAAGAATTGATGAAATATTAAAAGGAAGTTCCCTTTCCATCCACACGCCGGCAAGCGTAATAAGAGACAATATTCCCATACCAACCAGAGAATCAGTCATCGGATGCTTGTATCCCAGATAATTACCTATAACAGTAATAACTGAAAATATAATTAACAATCTAATCCAATTGAAAATACCATGAACAGTAACATTTTCAGTCCCATCAATAAAATCAGCCATCACCATCATCTCCATCTTCTTTTATAATAGCTTCCCTTCCAATTTTTGGTTCCAAATAAGCATATAATTTTTCAGTAAGTGGAACGGCAATAAATATCACTATATAGATACCAATAGAAAATGAAAGCAAATTACTGAATCCTGCAAATGCCTCAATACTAGTTTCCAAATTAGGAAATGCAGCTAAAGTAGGACCCAATGAAGCAGCATTCATACTGGCACTACCTACACCACTAGCCATAGCAAATGCAAATGGATGTAGAGGAATAATGGAAACAGAAAGGCTGGCCAAAAAACTAATGAATACAGTTCCAATTATTGTTCCGACAATAAATAATGCAAAAATACCTCTTGATTCCGGAGAATTAAATCCGTATTTATCAACGATTACGGCAACCTCAGGTTCACGACCAATAGAACTGGTCATACCAATACTTTCTCTTTTAAATCCTAAAAGTAAAGCGACAGGAAGAGCAATGAAAATTGTAGCTAAATGTCCCAATTCCTGCAACAATAATGCCGGACCCATTTCAAAAATCAGATGTATAGACTGACCACTAGAAACCGCCAATTTAGCAATTAATACACCAATAAAAAGCATCATAGCCCCTTCAGCTATTCTTGATTGTCGTCTTTGAATCCACCGAATATTCTTATCCAAATAAAAAACTAAACCCAAAACCATAGTATAAAGCAATGGCATAATTATAACTTCAACACCTTTGGCAATAGGAATTTCAATAGGTCCGATAATCTCTGCAACAATGACCAAAAGAAGTACAGTACCATGTAAACGGTAATCTCTCCAAGGATTTTTCTTTAAAATTCGCTTATCCGTTTTTTCACGATAAGGATGCTCAACATTACCCGATTGAAGACCTTTTTTTAATATAACAATTTCCCCCATAAAACTTTTCAGTTAATTAATAGATTCATCAAAGCACTATTTAAATTAATACTATTTAAATGTCAAAATTTCATAAAATATGAATAAAAAAAGTAATTTTTGTAAAAATAAGTTCTCAAAAAGTGAAAAAAATAAAACACAAGGGAATTTATTAAAATATTAAAAATATTGTAAAATAATATTAATTTATACATTACATTCTACAAATTGGTTTTGATAAGTGTCTACGTGCACTAACTGGAGTTTCATAAAATTTACCATTATTTAAAGAGCGTTTGGTTTTAAATTTCACTTTTTGTGAAGATTTTATTCTATTTCCACATCTTTTACATTTGAATCCTTTTCCTTTTCCAGCAGAAGTCATTCTTTTTCCACATTCACAAACAGGATTCCTATATTCCACATCATTTAACTCAATTACCTGGAATTTTTCAATATTGAACGTATTCTGCTCCCCAATACCACCATATAATTTTATTACATCACCAGCACGAAGATGAGAAACAATTTTTCTGAAATTTTTTGTCGGCTCATAAGCTCCACATTCAATTTCACCGGTTTCATCAAATACTGTGAAAAACATGTGGCCTCCATCAATTACATGAGGA
Source organism: Methanobrevibacter sp. (assembly GCF_045646045.1). GTDB lineage: Archaea > Methanobacteriota > Methanobacteria > Methanobacteriales > Methanobacteriaceae > Methanocatella. Next base: position 40,572 of record NZ_JAZRJY010000121.1, read on the forward strand.
TTGTCTTTTACTGTAACAGTTATTTCATAGCATCCAAATTGTTTCATTTGAGAAATATTTTCAGCTTTTTGAATATGCATGTCAGTATGCTGATTGGTTAAAAAAATACAGTAATCTTCAATTGGTTCGGATACTTCAACAATATTCCTAGCCTTATTCAAAGATTCGACATTATTTGATCGTATACCATACAATACCGGGCATGGAGTTTTAGGTTCAATGGCAATATAACCTTCAGAATAGTCAACATTTTCAAAAGTATCTGGAAAAGTCTCTTTATCCATTTTCATTACGGAATCATAATCAATTTGGCGTTTTGTTCCATAATTTTGTGGAGTTCTATATGCCAGCAATTCATACGTATAGTCATCCAGAGGCAAACTAATGGCCGCAATAGAACCAATTATTCCTCTTCCTTTTTTAAACTTATGAATTTCACAGCCAACAGATTTTCCAAACTTTTCAGCCTCTTCAATAGTAATAAATGAATAAATTGCCTTAAAAGCATAATCCTCCATTTCTTTTGTAATTTCACCATCATAAAAAATTACGCCAGGATTAGTGTTATCGCAATCAAACATAGATAATTTTGAAACTTCATCTAAAACAATCTCTTTAGCCAAATCTGCTTTTTCATCATTAATTATTTTAAAAGATACTCCTCCGTTACCCCTGGTTTTAAAACGAGCAAAAGGATTTAATCTAATCAAACGAGGATAATCAACAATATCAATATTATTCTCTTTTAGCCTGCGAATAATATCGCATACCAAATAGGTTGTGCACATGCCATCAGGAGAATCCGTATCATCTATTCCAATATACAAATAATTAATTATAATCACCTTACAATTAAATTATTTATACAAAAAAGTAATATATAATTTTTTAAAGAAAAATAATAATTGGTTGTATTAATATGTTAACTCGAGGCAGAATGTTACAAGAAATAGAGAAATTATTAATCGCAGAAGGTTACAAAACTTCTGATATTTATGATCAAGGTTCTTTTGATATTGTTGCTCGTAAAAACCTATTAATTTTACTTTTAAAAACTTTTGTTAATATCGATAGCGTGAATGAAAAAAATGCTCAAGAAATGAAGCAATTGGCAAATATTTTTTTAGCTTCACCCATAATAGTTGGAGCGAAATCAAGAAACGGTATTTTGGAAGAGGGAGTAATCTATGAAAGATATGATATTCCAACCATCGGTCTTGATACATTGAAAAATATGATATTATACAAGGAATATCCAGAAATCCTAGCTGACCGTGGAGGATATTTTGTTAAAATTGACGGCAATGTTATTAAGCAATACAGAGAGGAATACTCACTTTCCCTAAAAGATTTGGCAGACCTTGCCCATGTTTCAAGAGCTACAATGTATAAATATGAAAATGAAATAGTCAGGGCAAATACAGAAACGGCAATGATTCTAGAAGAAATATTGAATACAAAAGTTACGCTGGACATAGATATATTAAAGTACAATCAAGAAGATCAAATCCAATATCAGCAAACAGGTGAAGGAACCGAAGATTTATTAAAATTAGGATATGGAGTTGTTTCTACAAGCAAAAGCCCTTTTGATGCTGTTGCAAAAGATGACAATTCATCATTAATTGCGAACGTTGAAAAAAATAGAAGCCAAAAGACTTTAAAAAGAATGGCGATTCCTTTAAAGGATTTATCGATGATTACTTCATCAGAACCTGTTTTTATAATCAACAACGATAAAATTAAAGAATCCCTTGGAACAATTCCAGTAATTAAATCCTGGGAATTGAAAGAGTTTGAACGTTCACAAGAATTATTAAAATTAATAAGAGAAAGAAAAGAAAATCAGTGATAATATGGAAGATTTAAGAATTCCTGATATGAAAAATTACCCTATCAAATGGGTTTGTAACTTCAGAGGCCAAAAAGCAATAGGAATATGTGGATATTCACAAAAAATAGCAATGTTTGCATCTGACGAAAGGGTGTCCAGAATCCTTGAAGATATTGTAATTGGAACACATGAGGATTTGGAAGGCTACGGCTGTGAAGAAAAAGACAGATGCTGCAATTTTGATTGTAAATACTGTGAAATTACACCAAGACAATATCTGCAGATTACAGGCAAAAAGCCATCAAACAAAAATGTAAAAGATTTAAACGAAGGACTGGAAAGTTTAAATGCAGAATTTGAAATAATGAATATTATTCCATTTAAAGAATATGAAGTAATTAAGTTTTAAATGCTTTTTAAAACTTCCATATCTTTTTTTATTTCATCAACGCTTGCTACACCAAATGTCACCAAATCAACAAAATCAAGAGAGTTGAGAAAATTAAAACCTTCGTCAGGTGTCTGGATACCTACACTCAATACACGGCAGGCTATTATTTTCTTATTCAAATCCAATATTTTTTGTCTGAATTCTACTCTTTGCGCTTTTAAAAATGAAGGAGTATCCATCATGTATGCAAAACTATTTAATGGAAGCATATAAAAATCAAACAAATCCAAATCCAAATTATCTTTAAGCAAATCAGTTGTACGATATGGAAAAGCAGTTACAATACCTGATAAAGAGCCGGAATCATTAATCTGTGTTAAAATTTTTGATGTTAAGTTCCACTTATATGCATCGGTAATAAACTCATCAACAAGCATTACTGGAGTATCATATGATGAAAATAATTCAATATCATCCTGCCAGTCCACTTCACAGGCAACCTCATAATTTGGTGCCAAATAATCAACTTCAGACTTGCCGATAGTGGCAATTACTTTCATATCACAGCCTGCATCACAAGCCAAATCAAATCCTTTAAGAAGATTTTTATCATTAACCAAGTTAATCGCTCTTACACCATTATCATAAGCAGCCAAAATCACTTCAGCTATTTTTTCAGGCTGTGAATATAAATCCAAGTGATATAATCTTGCTCTGTGACCGTAATAAGGTTCAGCCATAAAAGGACCGTAACCCAAAACAGTTTCAGGAATAGATTTATTTTTAAAATTCAATTCATTATCAAAAATAAAAATCGCCTTTAGTTATTTTTTTCACAATTTTCAAGTTTATTATTATAATTATAAATACAAAGAAATATAAATAGTTAAGTAATATTTATGATAATATTATAAAAATTATTTAATATGGTGAAATAATGAAAGTACTCGTTGCTGACGCAATAAATGAGAAAGGTGTAGAAAATTTAAAGGAAGTGGCTGATGTTACAGTTGATACAAGCATCACCCCTGAAGAATTAGTTAATACTATACATGAATATGACGGAATTATAGTAAGAAGTAGGACAAAAGTTACAAGAGAAGTTATCAGTAAAGCAGACAATTTAAAAATAATTGCAAGAGCAGGTGTTGGAGTAGACAACATCGATTTAGATGCTGCTACTGAAAAAGGTATTATGGTAGTTAACTCACCAGAATCTACTTCCATTACTGTAGCTGAACATACCATGGGATTATTACTTTCCATGGCACGTAAATTATCCATTGCAGACAAATCTGTAAAAGAAGGAAAATGGGAAAAGAAAAGATTTATGGGAGTTGAACTTAGAAACAAAACTCTCGGTGTAATCGGAATGGGAAGAATCGGTTCTCAAGTAGTGAACAGATGTAAAGCATTTGAAATGGATGCTGTTGCATACGATCCATACTTGCCTGAAGAAGTAGCAAAACAAATGGGTGTTGAATTAACTGATTTGGAAACTGTTCTTAAAAAAGCTGATTTTATTACAATCCATGTTCCATTAACCCCTGAAACCAAACATTTAATTTCAAATAAAGAATTTGAAATAATGAAAGATACTGCATTCATCACAAACTGTGCACGTGGCGGAATTATTGATGAAGAAGCATTATATGATGCTTTAAAAAATAACAAAATTGGTGGAGCTGCTTTAGATGTATACGAAGACGAACCACCAGCAGAAGACTCAAAATTATTCGAATTAGACAATATTGTCTTGACCCCACACATTGCAGCATCAACCAAAGAAGCTCAAAGAGATGCAGCAATTATCGTAGCTGATGAAATTATTGATTTATTCAATGGCGGAACACCGAAAAATGTTTTAAATATGCCTAGAATTGATAATGTAACCTACCAGGAATTAACTCCATACTTTGAAATTGCTGAAAAATTAGGTAGATTTATTTCTCAAGCAGTAAACGGTAAAATTACTGATTTGGAAATTGTTTACAGCGGTGAACTTTCAAAAATCGATAATTTGGAAATTTTAACAAGAACAGTTATTCAAGGTGTTGTTAATCCTTTCTTAAGCTCACCTGTAAATGCAGTTAATGCATCAATTGTAGCAAAAGATCGTGGAATTAACATAATCGAAGGAAGGAAAACTAATGCTAAAGGTTATGATTCATTAATAAGTGTAAAAGCAGTAACCGAAAAAGATCAATTTACAGCTGAAGGTACTAATTTACATGAAGCAAGAATCCTGAAAGTTAACGGATACTGGGTAGATGTTATTCCTAAAGGACACATGTTCATCGCAAAATATGAAGACATACCTGGAAGCATTGGTGCAATTGGCACTAAATTAGGCGAATATGGTGTTAACATTGGAATTATGCAAGTTGGAAGAGATAAAGAAGGCGGAAGAGCCATCATGGTTTTAACTTTAGATAAAGAAATTCCAACTGAAGTAATTAAAGAAATCCAATCTTTAGAAAATGTTTACGAAGCAATTGGATTAAACTTATAAAAAAACAATTTCACCATATTGTTTTTTATTTTTCTTTTTTATATAAGAAATAACTATTTTTTAGAAACTTTTTTTATATTGCCCTTTTCATCAAATTCTATTTTAAGAGAATCATTATCTGAAATTATAATGGGTTGCATTGAAGAATTAGAAATTATTTTAATAGTTTTTTGCGGTTTTTGTCTTTTTTCATATTCTTCATAAGCCATGTTCGGTGTGTCGTCAAAGTTTGTATCCTCATCAAAAAAGCCTGGCTTAATAACTTCACCTTCTTTTAAAACATCACTTTCATCAAAGAAATCATCGATGTCTTCATCAAACATATGGCTGTAGTCACCTACAGTGTATTTACAGGGATTACCATATTTATCATATGATTTGAAAGTTTCATAGCTATATGGTAAGCATACAATCATGTGAAAAACACCATGTTTAGAAAAAGTTTTTAAATCTGCACCGGAGGGGTTAGCACTTGGTCCAGGATGTGAATGAACAGAACCCCAATACTTTAAAGTCGGAGGCAATAATTCTGTATGAACAACTGCACCTGTAGATCCGGTTTCACCAGGAATAAAAATAAGATTAGTTATGTAAAGCTTTTTATCTTTAATTTCACCATCAAAAAATGCTAAAAATTCATTTGGAAAAGATTGTTTAGAATAATAGATAACTGCATCAAGTATTTCCTTATCAACACAGATTTCATCAAATTCATCATCGTTTTCATTATTAAAAATTTTTGATAAAAAACTCATAATTTAACCTTTAGAATAACTTATTAAAAAACTCTTTTGAAAAAATTGGAAGATTGTAATCTACATGGATATAACTGCGGTAGGAAATCTGTTCTTTAGATTCTTTTTTATTAAAACCAGCAACTTCCTTATTTTTTCTATAAATACCAATTCCACGTTTTTTCCAAGTTTCAACATCATTTAAATTAATACCATTTTTAAACAACAATTCATGGATATCAGATAAATTCAATCCATTTATTTTTTTATTGGCTTCACTGGAAGAATATTTGGATTTTAAAAAATGAATACCATAACCATTCACACAATTTCGCCAAGCTTCATCCTGTCTCCATTTAAAATAATCATAGATATCGCAATCATTAATCGGAATAATTCTGGAGTCAAAAGCTACGGGTTTTGGAAATTCCCTATCATAATTTAAAGCAAATGAAGATGAAGTAAAACTGGCTACAACAGAGTTGATTTTTTCAATACGACCATTAAACGGAATATTCTCCAGAAGAATGCTTATTTCATCTGAAAAAGTATAAATAAAAATTGGTGAAAATTCCTCAAATAAGTCTTTGCAGACCTCCACCATCACATTATAGAAACATTCATCATATGGTTTTGCAAGCCCCATCTTTTGAGCAAATGAATGGAAACTTCTACCATCTAACCTAATAATGATTTTAGAATTAACAGGAACTCTCAAATCAGAATAAACTTCATATTCTTTCATTATAATCCAACAGAAATTGTTTCATCAAAACTTTTAAGCAATTTAATTGCAGAAATTGCAGCCAACATACTGGTTTTTGGATTAGCGGCACAAGGATGATTCATAGTTGTTGTTTTAAATTCACCAAAGTCCCCTTTTGCAGTAATTTCATGAACATTACGATCAACTTTAGGATCAACAATAATTTTAACATCAATGTCCCTATTGCATGCCATACTAATTGTTGCAGCAACATTAATATTTAATGGAAACTCTTTTACAGCTTCAGATGCTTTTCCTTCAAATAATATTTCTTCAGTATCTATGTCTTTACCTAATGATTTAGGTGATTTACGAGTGATTAATGTTATTTCCTTTAAACCAAAATCTGCAACAGCTTTAATACCATCCAAACCAACAATTGCACCTGAAGGCAAGTGTATGTGAGCATTATTTTCTTTAGCTAATTTAGATGCTTTGGTATAAAATCCTTTATCCATGAATGCACCAATACTCATGACAATCATGTCGATTCCCTTTTCTAAAATTTTCGGTGCCAATAATTTTACGGAATCCGGTGAGGCACATTCCAAAACCAAATCAACATCATCCAACATATCATCCAAGTTAAGTACTGCTACACCACCAGCAAATGATGCTAAATTCTCGGCTCTTTCAATATCTTTATCAAAAAAGTATTTAATTTCAATATCACTCTCTTCAGGAACTATTCTGCTTGCAATAATATTAGCAATAGCTCCACATCCTATAATACCTACTTTCATTAAAATCACTTGAAAAAAAAGAATTAAATAAAAAAAGTTGAAAGATTGAAAATTAAATCTTTCAGTCAAAATTAGGTTTATTTTCGAATTGTGGTTGAGTTTCAGATTTTGGAGCTTGTTGTGAAGCAGGAGCCGGAGCAACAGTTTCAGAAACTGGTGGTTCCGGATTAACTTTTTTAATATCCCTAGGATTAATTAACATGATATCTGCAATAGCCTGTACTTTATCAAAATCAACAGTTAATAAATCTTGTTGGAAAGACCTGGTACCTACAGATTCGTCAGGAACTCCTTGAAAAGCACCTTTAATATTATCAAGTAAACCAATTTGTTTCCTTTCAGGTTCAACGGCTCTTACTTGTAATTTTGAGATGGTTCCTAACCTAATATTTAAAACAACATCTTCAACTTGGCCAACATAATGACCTGTGTTTGTATATATACTTAAATTACGTAAATTTGAAACTTCTACCATTATAACACCACAGAATTGTTTATAATAATCAACTAAATAAATATGTATAAGTTTATATTATTTGTATATATAAATAGTTTTTGTTTAAAAACTTAATTTCAATTAAAAAAATTAAGTAAATAAAAAAAATTAGATTAAAAAATAATAAATTACTTTAAAAAATAGATTAAAAATTAATAATTATAATTTTGAAAAGATTTATTACATCTTGAGTTAAATATTATATTAATTACATTTAAAGGAGATTTAACATTGTGGGATACAACTAAAGATTATAGAATTCTAGTAGCTAGTAAAGCGAGAGAAAATTATTTAAATTTAATTCCAACAGCATCATTCAGAGGAAATTGGAATAAAAAACTTGCTGTTGAAACCGGAAAACAGATGAACAGTGATTTCCAATCATTAACTTATTCATATCTTGAAGGAGATGACCTTGTAAATTCACCAGATGTTGCAAGCCTAATCGAAAAAACAGAAACAATTGTTGAATGTTTAGGTGGTGAAGGCTGGAATAAAACATTTTTAAATGGAGCTCCAAAGGAAGAACGTGAAAAAACAGCAGAAAACATTGCAAAAGTTAGATTTTTCATTGACACAATGCTTGGACTTAAAGACAGATTAGCTCTCGGACCAATTAACGATCCAATTATTGGAATTGACATCAGGGTTGGAGAAATAATGAGTGTGACAAAACATCCTAAAGCAGATTCATTGATGATATGTAATGTAAACTTAGGAAAACGTGCAATTACTGTTGTTACAAATGATTTGAATGTAAAAGAAGGAAACCGCGTAGGTGTTTCACTATTGCCACCACAAACATTCATGGACACAGTCAGTGAAGGAATGTTTTTAGGAATGAACGGAGGCATTTTAAAAGAAGTTGAAGGCGAACTAGGACAAATGCCAAAAGGAATCCCAATGGAATCATTAAATGAAACACGTAATCTTGTAGAAGCTTATCTTGATTAACCACTACAAAACTGGAAGGTTATGCTAAGCATGACCTACCAATTTTCATAAGCATTCAGCATCTATCCCAAAGACTTATGAAAATCAAATCAAGACCTCACCAAAACACATTTTACATTATTTAATTTGCATTAACTTTACCGTTGATGCAATCTTTTCTCACTTGCCCATTCAGACAAAAGATTTCCTATTATACATATAACTATCTTAAATTAAGTCCAATCAACTTTGTTTTAGTCATTTCTTCAACAGCATATTTGATTCCTTCTTTTCCACAGCCGCTATTTTTAAATCCACCAAAGGGCATATTATCTGTTCTGAATGTTGGCTGCTTATTTACAAATACAGTTCCTGCTTCAATTTCATTTGCACAACGAAGAGCATTCCTATAATTTTCAGTAAATACACCTGCCTGAAGGCCGTATTCAGTAGCGTTTGCAATTTGAATTGCTTCATCAACTGTTTTAACTTTCAATAATGGAGCAACAGGGCCGAATGTTTCATTAACAACCAAATCCATATCTGGTGTGACCTTATCAACTACTGTGGCTTCATAAAATGCACCATCTCTTTTTCCGCCAATCAATATTTCCGCACCATCTTTAACAGCATTATTTACACTTTCTTCAACATGAATAGCTGCTTTTTCACTAATCAATGTTCCAAGCTGTGTTGATCTATCCATAGGATTTCCCATTTTAATCTTGGATGTTTCTTCAACAAGTTTTGCTTTGAATTCCTCATAGATTCCTTCCTGAACAATTATTCTTTTAACTCCCATACAGACCTGACCGGCATTTAAGTATGCTCCGTTAATAACACCTTTTACCGCAGCACCAACATCTGCATCATCCAAAACAACCAACGGATCATTTCCTCCAAGCTCAAGAGTTACTTTCTTCATTCCTGCCCTTTGGGATATCATCATTCCAGTCATTACGCTCCCAGTAAAAGAAATTTTATCGATTTTATCTGATGCAACCAATGCATCCCCCACTTCTGAACCGTATCCTGTAACGACGTTGATAACACCTGCAGGAAATTCTTCATTAACAAGTTCAGCAAATTTAATGACAGTCAATGGAGCGTCTGTTGGCGGTTTGATGATAACTGTATTTTTACAGGCAATTGCCGGAGCGATTTTATGAATAGTTAAATTTAAAGGATAATTAAATGGTGTAATTGCTGCAACAACACCCAAGGGCAACCTTTGTGTAAATGCAAAAAATCCTTTTCCGTTCAATCCGGCATCCAAAGGAACAGATTCTCCATAAATCCTTTTAGCTTCTTCTGCCGCAAGCTTTAATGTTTCAATTGACCTGTCCAATTCAACATAAGCTTCATTAATTGGCTTTCCAACTTCTTTTGTCAATAACTCTGCAAATTCTTCCTTGTTTTCTTTCAGCTTTTCGCAAACATTGTATAATTTGTTTGATACCTTAAAAGCAGACATTTCCTGCAAAACTTCCTTAGCATTATTTGCAGCACCAATAGCTTTATCAACATTATTCAAATGAGAAATAGGAACACTATCTATTACTTCACCATTAAAAGGATTTATAACATCTTCACTATCCATATCACTTACATGTTCACCGTTGATTAACATATCCATTTTAATCACCTTATTTAAGTATTTATATTTTAAAATTTATAATCATTAATATCATGCAAACAAATAGATTTGAAACATTCATCGATGCAATTATAGCAATTCTACTTACAATTTTAGTTTTAAAGATTCCCCAACCTGTAGAACCTACATTATCTGCAATCTGGGAATTAAGAGTTCCTTATCTAGCTTATTTAATTAGTTTCTTAATTTTATTTAACATTTGGTACAGCAATCACAAATTATTCCAAAAAGTTGAAAATATCGACAATACTGTAGTTTGGATTTATGGAATCATGACATTTATCATATCATTAGTTCCTTATTTTACAATATGGGTTGCAAAAAATGTTAATTCTATTCCTGCCGAAACAATGTTCGGCCTAATATTTGTTTCAACAAATATCCTTTATACTTCCTCAGTAAAATCTATATATCGAAGTAATCCCTACAATAAGGAACTGCAGGAAACTGATAAAACATTATATTATCATAATTCTCCATTAATAGTAATCTTTTTGGGTTTTATATTAACATACACAATATTTAGGCCAGGAATATACATTTCATGTTTGGCTGCAGTAATAATGTGGATATATATTGGATGGAGGGCAGAAAATGGAAACTGAAAGATTTGAAGCATTAATCGATGCAATTTTGGCTATTATCTTAACAATAATCGTGTTGGAAATACCTTTAGCCTCAAACGGAACTTGGGAAGCTCTCTTTGAAGTGCGTCTAGACTTTATAATATATGCTTTGAGCTTCTTAGTGGTATTTAATTTCTGGAATTATAACAACAACATATTCAGCATTGTAAACAAAGTCAATTCTAAAGTTATTTGGTATATGGGATTATCCTTATTTATATTATCATTACTTCCTTACCTTACAATGTTCGTTGCCGAGAATTTCGATTCATTTATTGCTCATGCAGCATATGGGCTTGATTTTATAGCCTGTGGAGTAATATCTGTTTTTATAGCCAATGAACTGAAAAATTCAGATAAAGCAAATATTGCCCTTCAAGTTGCATTAAAATCCAACAAACCACTTTACTATACATTAGCAATAATGGTGATTGGTTTTATTATCGGTTATTTTGTTTATCCTCCAGCAATTACATTATTCTGTTTAATTTCAATACCATCATTATGGTACTTTTCAAAACGCCAAATCACGTGAAAATCTCAGATATTTCTTCCAATTTAGCATTAAATTCATTGACTTCTTTTGATTTTATTTCACCACCCAAATCCATTACATATACCTTATACATATAGATTGCGAGTAAAACAACAACCATGATACCTCCAAACAACAGAATTAATTCAGCTGAAGCTTGAGCATTATTATCCATTTTATCACCATTAATAAATATAATGGAGGATTAATATAAGTTTTTTGATATAAATACGTACAATATAACCGTTTTATACAAATATTATATGAATACGGTAAAATTTAATGACTTTGAAAAAATCAAAACCCACCAGTAAGCATTGAAGCCCAAAAATTCGATATTAGATATAATCATCCCAATATTATAGATAATAATTTTAAATAGTAAATTAATGTTATGAACATTTAATTGAAGTAAGAGCATGAAAATAAATGGGAATTTTACTTTTAAAAACTCAGCGAAAAAACAAATTCATACATTATAAATATATTTATTGATAAATTTTTAATCATTTTATTCACATAACTTTGTTTGTAAGGTATAGGGCATTTTATTTGAATACAAATCAAATAGGAGAAAAAATATATGGGACTAAAGAAATATCCATTGGTTATTTTATCAATATTACTGATTTTACTCATTTTTGTTTCATCAGCAAGCGCAACTGATGCCAATGAAACAGAAATGCTGACCATTGATGAATCAACCAATCCAGAAAATAATTTATTATCTATTAATAATATTGAAAGTAATGAATTAGATAATAATACATTAAAAGTATCTAACGATGAAGTATTAACTGCTGGAAATAATAACTGGTATGTTAATGGAAGTTTAACTACTGATGGTAACGGAACTATAAACAATCCATTTAATAATTTATATAGTGCTATTCTAAAAGCTAAAGACAATGATGTTATTTATATTGCATCTGGAACATACAATGGTGAAGATAATGTTCATTTGCATATTAATAATCCTTTAAGTTTTGTAAAATGAGGTGATGAAAGTCCTATTCTTGATGCTCAAGGCAATAGTGGAATTTTCATAGTTGCTGCTAATTCTATTAATATCACGGGTTTAACCTTTAAAAATGGAAAATCAGAGTATGGTGGCGCTATTTGTTTTATAAATAATATTTTTAATTCCAATATTGATTGTTCTTTTGTAAATAACACTGTAACGGATAATGGTGGTGCAATCTACTTTGAAAAGGATGTGACTAATTGTAATATTTCGGGTGATTTTATTGAGAATATAGCATCTCGTAATGGTGGTGCAATCTACTTTAATGGAGTTACAAGTGATTGTCGTGTTGTTGGTAATTTCACTAATAACACATCACCTTATGGTGGTGCAATCATATTTCATACTACAGTTAATTCTAATATTTACGGTAATTTCCTTAAGCAATAAAGCAACTAATTATGGTGGTGCAATCTACTTTACAACTGTGACTAATTGTAATATTTCAGTTAATTCCACTAATAACACATCACCTTATGGAGGTGCTATTTACTTTAATAATAATGTGTCTAATTCTAATGTCAGTGGTTCTTTTGTGAATAACACAGCAGAACATGGAGGCGCTATTAACTTTAATCGTGTTGATAATTCTAATGTCAGTGGTTGTTATGTGAATAACAAAGCAAAACATGGGGGCGCTATTCACTTTGGAGCTGGTGGCGTTTTTGATTCTAATGTTAGTGGTCGTTTCGATCATAACACTGCACAAAATTATGGTGGTGCTATTTGCTTTGAGAATAGAGTTTCTAATGTTAATATTAATGGTTCTTTTGTGAATAACATAGCAAATTTTGGTGGTGCTATTTTCGCTGGGGATGATGATATGTATGATTTTGACTATAAGAAAAGTGTTCATAATTCTAATATCAGTGGTTGTTATGTGAATAACACAGCAAATTATGCTGGGGGTGCTATTAACTTTAGAAATCGTGTTTATAATTCTAATATCAGTGGTTGTTATGTGAATAACACAGCAAATTATGCTGGGGGTGCTATTAACTTTGATGATAGTGTTTATAATTCTAATGTCCGTGGTTGTTATGTGAATAACATCGCGAAGAGTAGTGGTGGTGCTATTAACTTTATGAAAAGTGTTTATAATTCTAATGTCGGTGGTTGTTATGTGAATAACATCGCGAAGAATATGGGTAGTGGTGGTGCTATTGAGTTTAATGAAAAGGTTTCTAATTCTAATGTCAGTGGTTGTTATGTAGATAACACAGCAAATTATGGGGGCGCTATTTACTTTGGAATTGGTGGCGTATTTGATTCTAATGTCGGTGGTTATTTTGAACATAACACTGCACAGTATAGGGGTGGTGCTATTGAGTTTAATGAAAAGGTTTCTAATTCTAATGTCAGTGGTTGTTATGTGAATAACAAAGCAACTGAGGAGGGTGGTGCAATCTATTTCTATAAATGTGATGATTTAGTTATTCAAGATTCTATTTTTATAAATAATAATGGTGATATCATATATGTTAACTCCGGTAATATTAGTGCAATTAACTGTTGGTTTGGTAATAATGCTACTAACTATAACATCAAACCCAAATCAAGAAATGTAGAAATGGCAAATTGGTTGTTCTTAAATGCTACAGCAAATACAACTGAAATTACTATAGGTCAAACATCATCAATTTCTTTCAAATTATATGCATACAATGAAACTTCACAAGATGATGTTAGTTCGTATAATTCTTCAAAAATGGATATTATTTTAAAATTATCACAGACATTAGGAGAATTAAATCAAACTACTGCTTTAATTGGTGAAAATCTATCATATACTGCTAAAAAAATTGGAAACGGAAGTGTAACCGGTGAATTTAAAACTGCATACTATACTATTAACTTAAAAAATAATGCTATCCCTACCAACATAACTGTCAATACTACTTCTTTAAATTTAATTGTTGATGAGAATGCTACTATTGGTGCTACATTAAATCCACCAGAAGCAGGAAATCTTACATTCACTTCCAATGATACCTATATTGCTACTGTTGATGCAAATGGTGTTGTTAAAGCTATAGCTGAAGGTACTGCAATTATTACTGTTTCATTCCCAAGTAATGAGATATATGCTTCTGCAGAAAATAAAACTATTAACATAACTGTTAAGTTGAGGGATGCTAGTGTTAGTGTTAATAATAGTACTTTGGATTTATTAGTTGATGATACTTTCACTATTGTTGCTGCTACTGTTCCTGAAGGTTTGAATGTGACTTATGTTCCTGATGATTCTGGTGTTTACAGTATTGATGAGAAGGGTGTTGTTACTGCATTGAAAAACGGTACAGGTTATGTTCTTGTTAAAGTTGGTGGTGATGGCATACATACTGAAAATTCAACTACCGTTACTGTTACCGTAAGTAAAATACCTACCAAAATAAAACTTACTGAGGATGATTATACTGTCTATGTGGATGATACATATGATAATCTTGCTGTGCTTCAGGATAACAATGGAAATAATATTACTGATAAATATACCTTAAATTACAGTTATGATAATGAATCTATTGTTAAAATTGTAAATAGTTCATTTGTTGCTGTTGGTGAAGGTATTGCAACCATTACTGTTTCATTTAATGGTACTGATAAGTATGGTGCTGCTAATGATGCTTCATTCAAAGTCAGTGTATTTAAAATACCTACTAATATTTATGTTGCGAAAGATACTTTAGATGTTAAAGTGCTTAATTTAACATCTACTGGTGCTACTTTGAGTCCTGGGGAAGCGGGTAATTTAACTTATGCTTCAAATAATGAAACTATTGCTGTTGTTTTAGGCGATGAAATTGTTCCTAGAAGTAAAGGTACTGCTGTTATTACTGTCAGCTTTGCAGGAAATGATAAGTATGCTGCTGCTGAAGACAAGATCATCACTGTCAATGTTAGTTTGAATGATGCTAGTGTCAGTGCTGACAACGACACTATAAATTTATTTGTTGAAAATAATTATACCATTAATGCAACCACTGTTCCTACAACCCCACAACTCCTTAACCTAAATTACACCTCCAGTATTGAGTCTGTAGCTACTGTTGATGCTGATGGTGTTGTTATTGCTCGTGGTGAAGGTACTGCAATTATTACAGTTGAAATTGGTGATGATCTAGTATTTGCTAAGAATTCAACTACTGTCACTGTTACCTTAATTAAAATACCTACTGAAATCAACATTGCTAATGCTACTGTTTATATGAAAGTTAATGATGAAGTTGCTACTGGCGTCACATTGACTCCTGCTGATGCAGGTAATGTAACTTATACTATTAGTAATTCTTCTGTTGTTAAAGTTAAGGATGGTAAGATTATTGCTTTAGCTGAAGGTGAAGCTATCATT
>NZ_JAZRJY010000122.1:0-27571 GCF_045646045.1 Methanobrevibacter sp.
AACCATTAAAATGGGTCCTGGTGTAACCAACCCATACGTAAGAAGCCCAGCAATTTCCGCTTCTGCAATTGCAACTATTGACGAAATTTCAGAAGGTAGAGCAACCTTCGGTATTGGTCCTGGTGACAAAGCAACTTTCGATGCTTTAGGAATTGAATGGACTAAACCTGTATCCACTATCAAAGCAGCAATCGCTGACATTAACACCTTATTAGCAGGTGAAAAAACTGAAGCTGGAGCAGCTTTAGGTGGAGTTAAAAAAGTACAAGATGCAATCCCTATTTACATGGGTGCACAAGGACCTAAAATGTTAGAAACCGCTGGAGAAATCGCAGACGGTGTATTAATTAACGCTTCCAACCCTAAAGATTATGAAGCAGCTATGCCAATGATCAAAAAAGGTCTTGAAGCAGCTGGTGGAGACAAAGCATTCGATGTTGGTGCATACACTGCAACTTCAATCGGTCCTGACTCAGATGCAGCTAAAAATGCAGCTAAAATCGTTGTTGCATTTATCGCAGCAGGTTCCCCACCTCCAGTTATCGAAAGACACGGATTACCTGAAGGATTCAACGAAAAAATGGGTGAATTCTTAGCTAAAGGTGACTTCGGTGGAGCTATTGGTGCTGTAACTCCTGAAGCTCTCGATGCATTCTCAGTATGTGGTACTCCTGATGAATTCATCCCTAAAATTGAAGGCTTAGCTGAAATGGGTGTAACTCAATACGTAGCAGGTTCCCCTGTTGGTAAAGACGTAGAAGAATCCATTAAATTATTAGGAGAAGTAATCGCAAGTTTCTAAACTTGCTTCCTTTTCTTTTTTTATTTTTTTAAATCACGTATACACAACTTAATAACAAAACTTTTTTTAACAACAATTTTAATTATAACATAATTACAATAATATTATAATGGAAATTGAAAATTTATGTAAAGAAATTCGAAGTAGAGCTTTTGAGCGAAAAGATCCAAAAACACCAGAACAAGTTGGTGCAAGTTGGTATAATGATGATTTAACATATGACGGTATTTCAAAAACATTATTTATTATTCTTCCAACACCAGGATGCTCATGGGCATTAGGGGACAGTGGAGGATGTACAATGTGCAGCTATGTATCCGATTGTACATTGGAACCGATTGATACTGAAACCATCCTTAATATTTTTCACGATCACTTATCCAGATTTGATATTGAAAATGAAGATAAAATAGCTGTTAAATTATTTGCATCAGGAAGTTTTCTTAATCCATACGAACTTCCTATAGATGCACGTGATGAAATATTAACTACCCTAGCCAATATGAATAATGTTTCAGAGATTATTGTTGAGTCAAGACCAGAATATGTTAAGGAAGAGTATTTGGATGATATTTTTAATATTATTGGAGACAGATTATTTGAAGTCAGCATAGGCCTTGAAACATCAAATGATTATACTCGATTAAATAAAATTAATAAAGGTTTTACTTTCAAAGACTTTGAAGATGCAGTTAAACTGATGCAGAACTTGAGAGATAGCAAAGGATATAATCTTAAATCAAAAGCTTACATTTTTGTAAAACCTATACTTGTTAGTGAATCACAAACAATAGCTGAAGCAGTTCAGACTGCAAAGGATTGTGAATCTATTGGTGTAGACAGATTATCATTCTGCCCCGCTACAATTCATGGAGGAACCGTTATTGAAAGATTATGGAGAAAAGGTGCATATCAGCCACCATGGATTTGGAGCTGTGTTGAAATCATCAATACAGTTAGGCAAGAAGTTAGCATACCATCTCTTCTTGATACATCAGGATTTGGTTCTAGACGAGGCCCATATAATTGTAAAAAATGTAATAAAGACTTAAAACATATGATTATCGATTGTAATTTAAATCAAAGTATTATTGAATATGATTGTGAATGTAAAGAGGAATGGTTGGCCGAAGTAAAAAATGCAGATATGAATGAGTCAACAGTTAAAATCAAACACATACCCTTATATTAAATAATACATAATAATTATTAATTGGAGGATTAAGATGAAAGATAAAATTGTTAGTTTACTATCAATTATTTTTGGAATAATGATAATTGCATTTCCCCTGCTGGGAGTTGTGACCCCCAGTGCAATAATTGGATTATCCGTTCTGTTCATATCCATTTATTCATTAATGATGGGAATTTCAATAATTGATTATAATAAATATGGTGCTATTACTGATTTAGTTTTAGGAGTTGTACTTCTTTTAGTAAGTATTGGATTAATATTTGATCCTGCAATGTTCAGTTTTTTAGCTGGAATAAGCCTTTACTTGGCAGGAATCATATTGATTATTGCAGGTCTTGTTTCCTTAATTAATAACCGTAGTTCCAAATATGGATTCTACACAGGAATAATCGGAATAATATTAGGTGTATGTTATATTATTATTGGAAGTTACATTTCAGATCCTTTTATTCTAGGGGCATTAATCGGATTATGGTTAATAATTAGCGGTGCCATGAGATTATTTAATTAAATCTCATAACTTTATTTTTTTGGTGTTTATTTTGATATGTATAAGTGCAGATTTTGACCCTGTTCACAAAGGTCATGAAAAATTAATTAGTGAAGCTCGAAAAATTGCTGACAGGGAATCTAAAAAATTAGTTGTTTATTTGAATAAAGGTTTCAGTGCCAATCACGCTCCTTTTTTTACAAGTTTTGAAGCCAGAAGTGAAATGGCTTTGGCATTAGGTGCTGATGAAATTAAATCATTTGAAGGACTTCACCACAGATTGGTACTATCATACAGCGTTCCAATCAGACTTCAACAGATGATTGATGACGGTGCAACAGATTATATAACATCTGCAAGCATTTCTTTAGATGAAATTGCATCAAAAGCTCAAAAATTTATTGATGAGGGCAATTTTGTAGGAATGCCGAAAAATTTTAAAAATAGAAATGAAATCCGATGGTATGCATTGAATGCATTTTTAGGTTCCAAATTAAAATTTCATATTGTTAAGGAATTCAACAAAGATAAATACTCTGGCCGTTTAATTAGACAATCCATTATTGACAATGATTATGTCATAACCAATGAAATTAAAAAGTTACTTCCAAAATCAACTGTAGAGATTCTTGAAGAGGAAATAGATAAAAACAACATTAATCTTGGCAGAAATTGGGCAGATATTTATAAAAGAATGAATACATATTCAAGAGGAAATCTCACAAAAATAGCTTACCTTAATGGAAAAACAATAAATCAAATAATTAAAAAAAGAGTATATTCCAATCCTGAATCCGTTTGGGCAGCTTTTAGACGATCAGATTATGGTCCAGTTATGACCCGTCTTGCAATAAGTTCTATTGAAGAGGAAGTAACAAAAAAAGAAGTGATGGATTTAATGAAAAGTTATGAGTCCAAAGGAGTCATTCCTGAAATGCAAAAAGTTTCCAAGGTAATTGAGCGAGCATGGTATGTTGCATCAAAAACCCATGAAGGAATGAGTGCTAAAAAAGCCAATGATGAATTCAGACAAGGAAACATTGAAGTTAAAGATGTGCCACTGGAACTCGATGCAGGTTTAAATCTCACCCGTTTTGAAACAAAAATAATGAAAGAAGATTTGAATGCAGATTTATATATTGATAAAAATAATAAAATCTCTGTTCAGCTTAAAAGTGAAGGTAAAAAGATTAAAACCAATTTAAGATTACCTGCCAAGGAAGTTACCTATTTGAGATATATTATGGATTCACATTTTATTCCAGTTACTGCAAAAAGCAAAAAAGATAAAAAAGGATATAAAATTAATGTTAAAATTGCTTGAGTTTATCAAGGGCAGCTTTAACCATATCCAAATCCCCATTATTAAAATAATTTAAGATTTCTTCCAGCTCTTCAGCTTTTCTTTTTGAAGATTTTAAAGTATTGTTGATTCTTGAAAGAGATTTATCTTTAAAATCATCCCCTTCAGTTATTGATAGCGTATCAAAAAACTCATCTTCCAAATCCAGTTTTTTAGCCAAATCATATGTTTCTATCAATAAAACGGATAATGATTTTGTATATGTACTTCTAAGCAATTTTAATTTAGAAGCATCACCAATTTTATCAGAAATAATCTTTACATTCAAAAATTCATTTAAAAAAAGCAGTTCGCGAGCATTCTTTCCAGACAAGAATAATGTTGGTGATTCAGAATCAACTTTTCCAATAATTGCCCCATCCACAAAATTGTCTAAAAGATTATTGATTTTCTCTGTTGTGGTTGGTGAAATATTATTTAAATCCAAATAAATTCCACTGCAATATTTAGCATATTTAGTTGCAACTTCAACTGCGTTTATAGGACTGACTGCTGAAATTATAATATCTGCACCAGTCAAAGCTTCACAAAATGAATCATAAACTTGAACATCAGCTTTATTGATTAATTCAATAGTATCGCTGGAGCGATTTTCACCGGAGGTTATTAAATCAATGCCTGGGGATTGAATTATTCTAGAAAGTGTATATGAAACTTTTCCAAAACCTATAAAAGCAATTTTCATAGTACCACTATTTTTTTAAAATGAGCATATCTTTAAGATTAACGCCAATATCTTTGGCGATTGTATTGCATTTTGCACAAAGCAAAAAGTAAATATCTTTATCAGACAAATCAATTTCTGTTAATCCTTCATAATTTCCCATTCCTTTAGAGATAATAAATTCATGACTGTTAAAAATCTCTCTAAATTCATCTGAAATTTCACTGTCCACATATCCTACAGTTCCGGCACCTATCTCTACAATTTCACCGAATTCATCCAAACCTGCACTAATTGCATCTTCCATGCATGCATCATTTAATATAGGTTTAGATTTTACAGCAATTGTAATGTCCAAATCATATTCTTTAATTTTAGACAGCAATAACTTATCAAAAACGATTTCACCAGTGTTATCAACCAGATACAATACTTTATCCTGTTTTTCAAGTGATTCTTCAAATGGCTCAATGTCTTTTATTACCAAGTCATTATCCAATGAATCAGCCAGCAATTGCTCAATGTCATCACTTAATTCAAACGCGCCAAAATCCAAGATATTACCAACAATAGCTATTTTTACACGATTTTCCAGCGAATCATTCTCTTTTAAAATATTTTTCGCCAATGGCAAGAATTTCAACGCTATTTCATTACCCAATATCTTCTGATTAATATAAGGATCTTCACAACCGGTTTTGGCTTTAATAAGATTATGAATATGAGAACCAGTTTTATTTGAGTTAGTTCCTTTCTTAAATTTTGTAGCTAAAAATTTAAAAATATCATTCATTAATTCCATTTTTAAATCTTCATCATCTGTTGCTAAATCTATAGCTTCACGAGCTTGTCTTAAAAAACAAGGCCCACATTCATAACTAATCTTCAAAATTAACCACCATATATTATTTGAATTAATTGTATTTCATCATCTTCATTAATTATAGTATCCTCTATTACCAACTCACCATTTTGCTTTGCAACAACTGTTTGAGTTGATAGGCCTAATTCAGTTATTAAATCTTTTATAGCATAATTTTCCTGAGGTATTTCTTTTAATTCTGATTTATTTTTATATTTTAACGTAAAAGACATTTAATCACCTTTTAATTCTTCTATAAATGAACATGCTTTACATAATTCATTTGCTGACGGTTCACCACATTTTACACATCTTCCATGAGAATATTCCTTTTTAAAGTCATCTTTAATTGCATTTTTAATTTTGTCATATCCCCTCAAAGTGGAATATTTTATTGTTGGATGGTCTTCACTTAATTTATTAATTACTTCAGAAACTTCTCCTCTGAAAGATTGCTGTGCATATGGACAGCTTGCAAAGTGAACTTCCAATTCCTTTGCTACAACATACAAACCAATTTCACGTTCTGGAATTTCACGAAGAGGTTTTATTTTAACTGTAAATTCCTCTGCTTTTGATTCTGTTTTAGCGCCCAGTTTAGTTAAATTATCAGTATTGCCTTCAAGATAATTCATCATTATTGCTTGAACTTCATCATCCAAATTATGTCCTGTAGCAATTTTTGTAGCACCCATTTCACGAGCTGCCTTATTAATTATTGTCCTTCTAAAAACTCCACAATATGAACATGAACCTTTATGATTAGGCTTTTGCATTATTTCATCTAATGTAATGCCATAAGTATCTTTCAGCGAAACGATTTTGTGTTCTATACCTAAACGCTCAGCATGACGAATAGCTATATCAACTCCATCCTGCCTATAATTGTCAATTCCTTCATCCACAGTTACCGCACAGAGATCAATAATATTGAGTTCACGAAAGGAATTCAAAATTTCAAGTGTTGTTACACTATCTTTTCCTCCCGAAAGTGCAACTAAAACCTTATCTCCTTTATCCAATAATTTTTCTTTCCTAACTGTTTTAATGACTTTTTTTTCAATTGATTCAATGAAACAATCCTTACATAAATATTGGCCGGACTGTTCTTTTTTAATAATAACATTAGGATTACCGCATTTGGTACAATCCATTTTCTCACCTACATCTGCTCTACAAATTGAGCTAATTGATTAAGGGTATTAACTTCAAATACATGTGCTCCAGCATCCTCATAAAGTGAAACACAACTATCAACTATATCCCATTTATTTCTATCTTCCGGATTGAGTATAACAACTTTTTTAGAGTCACGAACCATCTCTTCAACTAAATGTACACTTGCAGGTATTCCATTCTGTTTTGGACCTGCCCAATCCCTGCAATCAGATAATATTATCACATAAGATTTATTGTTTAAATTTGCCTTTTCCTGAAATGATTTGAATGCAGAGTACATGTCGGATGTTCCGTGAACCATCATATTCTTTACTCTTAAATCTTTAACCTTAACAAAAGAATCTATAAGATATTCTTCTTTTAAAGCATCAGTCGTTTCTATAACTTTATTATCAAATTCAAAAGTTCTTGAATGTTTAAATGCAGTTTGTGCAGAAAACATTAACATAAAAAACCAACTACTAATCCATTCACATGACCCGCTAATATCATTCAGGAACAAATGTTCATTTTTATGTGGTCTTGGCTTAGCTTTAACAAGTTCGATTGGTACGCCACCATATTTTAAATTAGCACGAATGGTTCTTCGCATATCTATTTTATGAGAAGATGATTGGATTTTACGTCTTGAACGTTTATTGGCTATTCTTCTACCTAATCTTTGGCAAATTTCAAGCATTCTAGGGTCAAACCTGTTGAGTTTTGTTAAATCCTTGTTCATTAGTTCCCCATCGCGTTCAAGTTCCTTAACTTCATCAAGCAATGGCTGGCCAGACAACATTTTTAACTTTTCATTGTTCATCTTTTCTTTTTGAACTTTTTTATAAGCATTATTTTGTTTTTTAATAATATATTTATTGGATTTTGGGCCTGTACCCTTGTATGCTTTACCTCTTTCAAGCATTTCATCTGCTTCAGACTTTACCTTTTCCTTTTTGAAAATCTCTTCAAAAATCTTGTTGAATTTAGGAATATCGTATTTATCCTTAACATAAATTGCCCTCAAGGCAGTCCTAAGCAAATCCCTATCACTTTCTCCAATCTGAAGATAAACCTCACTTGCAGAAAAAGTACTTCTAATACTAACCGGCAAGCCTGCTCCCCTCAATTGATTGGATAAATTGACTATTTTATTAACCATTTTAATATTTCCTATCTAGGACATCTTTAATAACACGTTTTTTATCACTTTCAGTTTTAATGGCTACGCCAACACTATCTTTCATGGCTTCTGTTGTATTTCGGTTATTTAAATTTGAAACTGATTTTACCCAATCCACAGTTCCCCTAACGGAAGGTTTTTTAAGTAAATTAAGGCTTCTAATCTCCTGAACAATTTTAACAACTTTTGAAACTGTATCATCATCAGCTTCCGGAAGCTTGGACTTGACAATTTCAATTTCCCTTTCAACACTAGGATAAGGAATATATAAGAACAAACATCTGTCTTTTGTCTCATCAAGAAGTGACCTTTGTGAGTTGGAAGTTAAAATAACAATCAAGTCATTTTGTAACTGGAATGTACCTAAGTCATTAATGGTAATTTCCTGTTCACCTAATGCCTGAAGTAGAAAACTTTCAACTTCTTCATCAGCCTTATCAATTTCATCGATGAGCAAAACTGAATCCTTTTCATTTAGAAAAGCATTTAAAAGTGATCTTCTAATAAAATATTCCTCTTCGAATATGGTATCTTCTTTAGCTTCAGTATTTTTTGCAGCTTCCAAGTGCAATAACTGTTTTTGATAGTTCCATTCACCGACAATCTGTTCAAAAGTAATACCTTCATAACACTGAATTCTGAAGAAATCCCTATCAAAAGTTTTGGCTACAACTTTGGCAAGTTCTGTTTTACCAACACCCGGTGGACCTTCAATTAACATAGGTTTAGCTAATAAAAAAGATAAAAACAGAGTAGTTGATATTTCTTTATTAGAAACATACTGCTCTTCTAAAAGAGCCTTATCAATATCTTTAATACTTAATCCTTCACTTTGCAAATTTAAACACCAATCAAATTTTACTTAATTAAATTATATAATAAATCTAATTTAAAGTTTATGAAAAATATTAAATATATTGATAGGTAAAAAATAATAATAATATAGCATAGGAGGGTAAGAATGAAATTTGATAATATGGTTATTTTAGCTGTTATAGTAGCAATAATTATATTAACAATGGGTGCTGTTGTTTACACAAGCGGTCTTGATAAAACAACAAATAATATTACCGATGTAAATAACACAAACGGCACGCACAAAAATGATAATGGCCTACTTTCAATTTTTAATGAAAGTCAGAAAACCACAAGTTCAAGTTCATCTAGTCAAAGCCAAAGTCAAAGCCAAAGTAGTTCAAGTTCACAAGGAGGTTCTTCATCTGGCGGAAGCAGTGATTCTGGCGGAGGTTATACTCCTTCTCCTTCACCGTCTCCAAGCCCGACTCCGGCACCTGAGCCTTCACAAGACTGGGATATTATAGATGACTAAAAAAATCAATTTTTAAACTGATCAGGATTTTTGAACAATTCAAAATCCTGAACATAATCTTTACCCGTAATCATGGCGATTTCAGCTTTTTGGAGTTCACTTCCAAGATATGCTGCATGTTCCATGCGGGTAACAAGTTCTTTTTTTATTATTTCTTCATATACTTCTTTAGCTGTTTTTCCAACAATTACTAAATCCGCTTTATTTTTCTTAAAATGAGTTGCGATAATTTTGCTTTCACTTACTGTAGTTCCATAATCAACATTTATTCTGAAACTGCCCGCCTTGTCACGAATGAATTTTAAAGGTTCGGAAAGCTTTGCATGTGGAATTCCATCCAGTTCATTTTCGATAACATCATTTCTTTTATGCTTATCCTTGAATGCAACAAGATTGATTCCTAAGTCCTTTGGTATGGATTTTCTATGCTTTGCAAGAAACATCATTTTAGAAGCAGTTGAAAGCTCATAAACGCTGCCTCTTGTTTTTCCACTTTCTTCAGGAGTAAATAATATACTTACGCCAAGCTCCATACCTATTCCAGCCAACAATACATTGGCTCCACCAGAATCGGCATCCATTAATTCAATGACATTACCTACACCGAAAAACATTGGTGCTTTGTTTTTTTCATGAAAATCCTTAAATGCAATGATTGAATCGACAACACTTGCACTGTTAACCGGATCCAATATCAAATCAGCAACATACTTCAAACCATCAGTATCTTCAATTAACTGATTCATGAATTCGACCCTTTCTTCGGGAGTTTTTGGTGTAATTCCATCACTAAAATTAGTTGGAAGCAATACTGCAGGAATTCCTTTTTCCTTTAATAATGGAGCTACTTTAGATTGATTACCTAAATCCACACTTAAAACGAAATCAATTCCATTTTCAGCCGCCACAATAATTTCATCAGCATTTAATGTATCTATACTTAAAGGTCTATCTCCTACAATTGGTCTTAATGTATTGATTAATTCAGGAATTTTATCTGAAAAATCTTCACCTGCAGCCATACCAATATCAATCATGTCCGCACCACAGTCAACAAAATATTGGCATTTGTTAATTAACGCCTCTTTTGATAAAAAAGGCGCATTGGCTATTTCGGCCAAGACCCTCATAGGAAAATCTTCACCCACAGGCAATTTTCCAACCATTATATTATTAGGTTTTTGAAGAAGTTTTTCTATAGTTTCAGCATCATTTTCAAAGTCTTGAATTATTTTAAATGCTTCTTTTCGTTTTTCTTCTTCTATCAATTTATCTGCAGGTTTATCTTCAGACAGTTCAATATTATCAAGCAAATTTAAAACCATTGCTAAATCTGCCCCATCAGTAGATCCTTTAAATGTTGGAATTCCAAGTTCCTTTGTTATTTCACGAGTGCCTTTTTTTATTAAACCTGGAACTAAAATTAAATCAATTTCATCTAATTGATCCTTAAAATAAGTTTTTACTTCTTTTATAATCATTTTTGGAGTTAAGAAAGCTGCAACTTGTGTATCAGCAATATGAACAATAACATCTTGGGATGAATCTGAAACCACATTTTTTATTAACGGATATGCTAAATTTCCTGTAATTATTAAAACTTTCATAGTAACTCCTCAAACATATTATAATTATTATATTATATTAAATCTTTGAAAAAGCAATAATACCTCAAAACAATTAGATAATCTTAAATCCTTTTAATTAATCTTTATTAAACTAAAAAATAACTATTAAAAAAACAACAATAAATACAAGCATTATAAATTAAAAATTAAACAAAAATATTGTAAAATAAAAATATAACATAAGATTTATATATTTTGGAATTTATAATGATTATACATGATAAATATATGGAGGAAAATTTAATGATTGAAATTCGTTTTCATGGAAGAGGTGGACAAGGTTCCGTAACCGCTGCCGAAATTTTGGCTAAAGCAGCATTCAAAGACGGTAAATATTCACAAGCTTTTCCATTTTTTGGAGTAGAACGTAGAGGGGCTCCAGTTATGGCTTTCACAAGAATTGATGATGAGCCAATTGATTTAAGATACCAAGTCTATAATCCAGACTATGTATTAGTTTTAGATGATGGATTATTGAATGTAGTAGATGTATTTTCAGGAATTAAAGACAATACTGAAGTTATTATTAATACTGAAACCTTTGAAGGTAGTGGAGCACACGAAGTCCACAGTATTGACGCAACTGGAATAGCATTAGATATGTTAGGACGTAACATTGTAAATACTATTATTTTAGGATTTTTTGCTAAAAAAACCCAAGCAGTAAGTATTGATTCACTTCTTGAAGTGATAGCAGAAACATTCCCTGGAAAAGTTGGGGAATTAAATGTAGAAGCTACTAAAAAAGCTTATGATATGGGATAGGGGGATTTATTATGGTAAGTATAGGATGTGTAATTAAAAACCCAGGTAATAGTAGAAATAACAAAACCGGAAGCTGGAGAACTTTCAAACCAATTTTAGACAAAGAAAAATGTATTGATTGTGATAATTGTATTATCTTTTGTCCAGACGGTAGTGTAAACAAACAACATGATATAGATTACGATTTCTGTAAAGGATGCGGAATTTGTGCAAACGAATGTCCTTCCGATGCAATTGAAATGGTAAAAGAATAGAAGAGAGTGATTAGATGGTAAAAGAAGTAATGACCTCAAATAAAGCAGTTGCAGAAGCTGTTAGATTAGCTAAACCACAAGTTATTCCTGTTTATCCAATTACTCCACAAACTACAATCTCAGAATATTTAGCACAATATGTTGCTGATGAAAAAATTGATGCTAAATATGTCAAAGTAGAATCCGAACACAGTGCAATAAGTGCTGCTGTTGGAGCTAGTGGTGCTGGAGTAAGAGTATTTACAGCAACATCTTCACAAGGATTAATGTTAATGCACGAAATTTTATTTGCAGCAGCGGGTATGAGAACCCCATTCGTTTTAGCTGATGCAAACAGGGCAATTTCTGCTCCATTAAATATTTGGAACGATCAACAAGATTCAATTGCTCAAAGAGATTCTGGTTGGTTACAAATTTATGTCGAAAATGCTCAAGAAGCATTAGATACTACTTTAATGGCTTATAAAATTTCAGAAAATCCTGATGTATTGCTTCCATCAATGGTATGTTTAGATGGATTTATTTTAACACACACAGTTGAACCGGTAGAAATTCCAGATCAAGAAAGTGTAGATAAGTTTTTACCTCCATACGTTCCAGAACATGCATACCTTGACCCGAAAGAACCAATGTCTATTGGTAACTTTGCTGATCCTGATTATTATACTGAAGCAAGATATGCAATGCAAGTTGCAATGGATAATTCAGTCGAAGTTATTCAAAAAACTTGTGATGAATTTGCAGAAATATTCGGAAGACAATATGGTCTTGTTGAACCATACAAAACCGAAGATGCAGACATCATATTTGTTGCAATGGGATCACTTTGTAGTACTATAAGAGTAATTGTTGATCAATTAAGAGACCAAGGCGAAAAAGTAGGTTTACTTAAAATTAGAGCTTACAGACCATTCCCTGTTGAAGCAATTAAAGAAGCAGTTAAAAATTGTGAAAAAATAGCTGTTATTGATAAAAACTTCTCATTTGGAATTGGTGGAGCACTTTATTCTGATATGAAAGTTAAAATTGACAAAGATGTATATGGATTCGTTGCCGGTTTAGGTGGAAGAGACATAACCCCTGAATACATATTAGAAGCATATGAAAAAACAAAAGTGCCAGAAAAAGATGTCACATGGCTAGGACTTAAGGAGGAATAGATATGGTAGATATACCTGATAAAGATTTATTAGCACCAGGACACAGAGGATGTGCTGGTTGTGGAGCATCTATTGGTGTAAAATTAGCTCTTAATGCTTTAGGAGAAAATACTGTAGCTATTTCTGCTACAGGATGTCTTGAAGTTATGACTACACCATACCCAGAATCTGCATGGGAAGTTCCATTTATTCACGTAGCATTTGAAAACTCCGGTGCTGTTGCATCTGGTGTTGAAGCTGCATTAAGAATACAAGGAAAAGATGATGTAAATGTTGTTGCTTTCGGTGGTGACGGAGGAACTGTAGATATCGGTTTGCAATCCCTTTCAGGAGCTATGGAAAGAGGACACAACATGTTATACATTTGTTACGATAATGAAGCATATATGAATACAGGTATTCAAAGAAGTGGAGCAACTCCTTTTGGTGCAACAACAACTACTTCACCACAAGGAAGTGCAAGTTTCGGAGAAGATAAACCTAAAAAAGATATGCCTATGATTATGGCAGCACATGGAATTCCATATGTAGCTACCGCATCAATTGCATACCCAGAAGATTTTGTAAACAAAGTTAAAAAAGCAGCTTCAATCGAAGGACCTGCTTACATACACTTACAACAACCATGTACAACCGGTTGGGGATACCCTTCTGAAAAAACAATTGAAATGGGTAGATTAGCTGTAGAAACTGGATCTTGGATATTATATGAAATTGAAAACGGTGAATTCAGCATTACTTTTACACCTGAAGAAAGAAAACCTGTAAAAGAATACTTATCACAACAAAAAAGATTCAGACACTTACAAGATGAACAAATCGAAAAAATACAAAAATACGTAGACGCACAATGCAGTGAATTAGGATTATAGGAGGAAAACTATGGAAAAAATTTCCGTAAATAGTAATATGTGTGATGGATGTCTCAACTGTGAAAATATGTGTGCATCTGTCCATACAGCAGCTAGAATAAAAATCATAGAACATAAGTCCTCCTTCTATGGTATTGTATGTCAACATTGTGAAAGTGCACCTTGTATTAAAATCTGTCCAACCGATGCGATAACAGATGAAAAAGTTGATACAACAAAATGTATCGGTTGTGGATTATGTGTAATGGTTTGTCCATTCGGCGCAATGACTTACACAGCAAGTATTGCTGAGAAATGTGATTTATGTGCTGACAGAGAAGAAGGCCCTGCATGTATTAAAGCATGTACTAAAAGAGCTATTTCAGTTCTCGACCCTGCTAAAGTTAAAGCTAAAAATCAGCAAAAATTCTTATCTAAACTTGCAGGAATTTACGAGCCTGATCAGAAAAAAGGTGGATTTGTCCACGTGATTACAAGTCAAGCTAGAGCCAGACTGGTTCTAGACGAATAGGAATATTTTCTATGAATTGTTTAAATTGTACAACTTGTGAAAGTGATTGTCAACTTAAAGAAGTTGACACACCTTCTTTATTTTGTATGAACTGCCAACCATCAGAAGCACCATGCCTAAAAGAATGTCCGAATAATGCCATTGAAGTATTAGGCGGAGCTATTACCATCAATGAAGAAAAATGTGATAGATGCAAACAATGTGTTGATGTTTGTCCTATTGGAGCCATCCATATTTAACTAATTTTCAAAAATATTTATAATCTTTTAAAATCAAAAATAGTAATAATTAAATTTTACAAGGTTTTTATTTTGATTACTAAAGATGTCATTAGAGATAAAGTTTATGAACTATACAAGCAAGCAGTAATTGTTCTTGGTGATGATGTGAAAAAATCTCTTGAAGATGCGCTAGAAAAAGAAGAACATGATTTGGCAAGATTAAATATTGAAGCTATTTTGAAAAACATTGACCTTGCTGAGGAAAAAGGTATTCCAATGTGTCAAGATACCGGCCTTCCTGTTGTCTTTGTTAAACTTGGTAATGTGAAAGTGGAAAACCTACGCCAAGGAATTGAAGAAGGTATTAAAAAAGCAACAGAGGAAGTTCCAATTAGACCAAATATTGTAGATCCATTATCCCGTAAGAATACAAACATCAATGTTGGAGATTACATACCACCAATAGACATTGAATTAATTGATGAGGATTATCTTGAAATAACCATTTTACCTAAAGGATTTGGTTCAGAAAACAATAATGCCCTAAAAATGGCATTGCCTGCTGAAGGTATTGATGGAATAAAAGAATTTGTAGTTGAATCTGTCCTTAAAGCAAAAGGAAAACCATGCCCACCAACAGTTGTCGGTGTAGGTATTGGAGGAACTTCAGATTTATGTCTAAAATTAGGTAAAAAAGCATTGCTTGGAAAAGTTGGTGAAAGAAATCCCGACCCTGAAATAGCTAAATTAGAAGAAGAGATTTTAGCTAAAATTAATGAATCCGGAATTGGACCAATGGGACTTGGTGGAAAAACAACCACATTAGATGTGAAAATATTAAAAGCACATACCCATACTGCAGGCCTTCCAATTGGAGTTTGTATCCAATGCTGGGCAGACAGGCATGCAACAGGAAGAATCTATGACAACTAGATTCTTTTTAATTTATTTTTTTATAAAATTAAAAAATTACACTACGGCATGTAGATAACACAATAGAATTGAATTAAGATTTTTACTAAAACCACATATTTGCAAAAACCATTTAATTAAAATAAATAATTTATTAACAACCATCATTTTAATTGGTCACAAAATTAAAAATTATTGTACCTGCAAACAAGTGAAAAATTAACTCAGCCTGAAGGTACGTGGAGTGGTTGGTCTTGGAATATTTTCATGGAATTCAACTGCCACATCCATAATTTCAACAGAAATATCACCAATACGTTCAAATGCTTTAATTACTCTAAATAAATATATGAAATAATTAGAACGTTCTTTTTCATCAAATGAACTCTCAGCCATTTGGGTTGCAATTAAATTAATAGATTTGGTTTGAAGAATATGGATTGATTCCTCCAATTCCATAATATCATCTTTTAGATCAGTACGGCCTTCTAAAAAAACAAGCATAGATAAACGAAGCATTTTTTGAGCAGTTTTATGCATTTTCTTTAGTTTTTTAAGAATATCCTCATTTACTTCATATACCTCATTAATTACAAATTTTGCAATATGAGCACAGTAATCTCCAATACGCTCCAAATCATATGCAACCTCGTTGTACAATACAGATTTTGAAAATTCCGAAGTATAATTCATACTGACAATAGTTTCAACAGATGTTCTGATTTTTTCAACCATATTGTTAGTAACATAATCCATTTCCAAAGCCTTATTTGCTTTATCCTCATCAGATTCTAAAATAGCATCAAAAGACATTTCAAGTTGAGAACGAACATGTTTTGCCATATTAAATAACATTTCATTAATTAAAACATTTCCCGAAACATTTTTAGGGCGCACATATTCTCCCAAAGATTCAGCAACTTTTTCATAACTTTTCATATCAATCATATATGCTCTTTTAATAGTGCCATCTTCAATTAACGGCCGTATTAATTGAGTCACATATCTGCGTGAAATACCCAAACGTTTGGCAATTTCATCTTGTGTTGCCGGATTTTCATATAATATCAAATCCAAAATATCCTTTAACGTCTTATTTTTCTTAGTCATACTATCTATTTTTTATAGTCATCCAACAAGTCATTTGATTCGAAGCGAATATTACTTGAGGATTTATTAATACTTTTTTGAAATCTTCTTTGATTTCCATTATGGTTATTCTCCCCATGATTTATATTATGCTGTTGATGAGGAGAGTGATTAACATGTCCGTTTATTTTTCTAGGAGTTTGTCTTTGAACATTCATTTTTCTGTGATTAACATTGGCATTATTATCTGAGACATGTTGTTTTTGATTATAATCCCTTTGGGATTGACTTGATAGGCTTAAGATTCTATATATGACAAATGTAATTAATAAAAATGCAATAATAGCTATAGGCAAATCAAAATGAATAAATACAGTATCATAAACATTTGTTATGAAATTTCCCATATCTACAAATCCTCTAGCCAGAAATATCAAACCGACGAAAGCTAAAATTAAACCGTGTTCTTTTTTAACAACGTTTGGTTTTAGTACAAGAGGATATGCACTGATAAATAACAATGCAATACCTAAAAGCCTATATAAGTTATTAGCAGCAAAACCTTGTATTGCTAAAAAGAACCTGACAAAAGCATATGGTAAAATTCCCATTTCTGCAAGTAAAGCAAAAATTAACATTAGCTGAATAAAAGCAATTACCACCAACGGAACCACATATACAATATCCCATTCAAAATCCGGACTGAAAGATGCATTGGAAACAGGATCCTCCAATGCTTCTGAAAGCATCGTATAAAGAACGGAGAAAAGTACTGAACCTATAAGAGTACCTGCAATACCCAAAATATAGGTTAATAAAGTAACTAAACCTGAAATAGCTCCAACTAATATAAGTTTTTTATGATTCATGATAATTACCTTCATAAATTTAATTATTAATAATATAATTTTCAAACAATTTAAACTTTAAGATGATACTATAATTTATATTTTTTGATTAGGAAAAACATGAGAAAAAATAATTAAACTAAAAAAAATAAATGAAAATAAAGAAAAATAAAAAAGAAAGAATTATATTATAGTTAAAGCATTCGGTACTTTTTTAAGCACGTTTTCTTTAACTGGAACCATTGTTGATGATGCAATGGAAAAGTCTGCAGAATCTGCTGCTTTTTTATCATCAGTTTCACCAATAATAGTAGCATTTAAAGCATCCTGCAAGTTTGCCACAGTATTATCCAATACCCATTTATCAACATCCGAAATTATAATTTCATCAACATGCTTATCCAATTCATTAGCAAGTACCCAGGAAATAAATCTGCCTCCATGCAATGCAATCGTATTTCCTTCAGCGAGATTAACAATTTCATCCAATGTATGTTTTAAATGAATATTCTTATACATATTAGAACTGACAAGTGTAGCCCAGTGTGCATCACCCACAGCATATGATCCGATTTTTCTTGGATAGATATAATCTGGTCCTGCAATTTTAACTGCAGTAGCCAAAGCAATCAAATCATGCTTTTGAACAGGCAACCCTCTATTAGGGAATTCTTCATTAATAATTTGAATAACTCTCGGAAGACCGAATTTACCTCTTCTTGCGGTTCCAGGTTCGAATCCACACATATAACCATGATGATTTTTAGGAAAACCCGTTATTACCATATTTAAACCGCTTCTTAAACCTGCACGAACTTCATGTTCATATGCACCATTAGTTGCAACTACTTTTCCCGGAGATAATATTCTGGCTGCTGCAATAGTTTTAGCAAAGGCTTCAGTAGTATTTTCACATCTGTTAAACGGTCCGCCTTCAACAACAATAACATCAGCACCAATTTCAATAGATTTTTCAAAACCTGTGATGACTTCATCATAACCGTCACCAACAAACATGATGGATTCCAAACCTTTACCATATTCCTTTGCCAAATTAGCTATATCAACAGCTTCTTTTAAAGGAGCAGCATGACCGTCACCAGTTTGTTCAGAGGTTACATTAACTGCAACAGAAGAAGATAATTTAACCCATTCTTCCTTATCGGATTTTTGTTCCAATTCCTTATCTATTAGTCTTTCATGTATTCTTCCGCGAGGACATTCGGTAAATGCAGGGCCTTTATTATAACATTCCCCTCCACATCCACTAATATTTTTAGGAAGTCTCATTGCACCATTTTCACCAAAATGATCAAGGTCAAGAGGAACATCAACGACATCGTGAACCATCTGCATAACTTCAATTCCACGCATTCCAAATTTTTCAGCAATATCAGAAAATGCATATGCGCAAATATGTATCGGAGCACCAATCATATCAGCTAATCGACAGTTTCCAATTAAATCCATCAGTTCCAAATCAGAAGCACAAGTTCCTGCAACAATTTCTGTTAAATCACAACCTAAAGGAAATCTTTTAAATTGCATTCCCAATTTCATTGTTTCTTCAAGAGATAACTCGGAAATTGCATCAACAACTGCAACAACATCTTTGTTTTCCATTTTTGATATTTCAATCGCCGCATCATCCTCATTAACTGCTTTTTTTATTAAATCATACATGAAATAAACTCCTCTCAATATCTATTGTTAAATTATATTTCAGTGAAATATTAAATAAAAACTTTTCGTTTTTAGGCATACCAAAAACAAATTTTAAAACAATGAAATAAATAATAAAGTAATACTTTTATTATCATATCAATAAAAAAAGTAATACTGGTATTACTAAATAAATAAAGCATATAAAAACTAGTAATACTAAATTGAAGCCCTATGTAAAGATTTAAATAGTAAGAAGAATTTAATAAAAATTATTACTACATGTATAACTACCTAACTAAAAATATGTCTAACAAATTAAAAGCGTAACAATGTAGTAACTATCCTTCCAAATGAAATAATTTATTTGGAAGGAAAAAAATTATAATGGAGACAAAAAAATGGTTCTTTCTAAATTAAAAGAAAAATTAGAAGGACGTAATAAAAAAGGAGATAAAAAAATGAAAGTAGCAATTTTAGGTGCAGGATGTTACAGAACTCATGCTGCAAGTGGAATTACAAACTTTGCAAGAGCTTGTGAAGTTGCAGAAGCAACCGGAAAAGAAAATATTTCAATGACCCACTCCACTATCGAAATGGGTGCAGAATTATTAGAATTAGCTGGTGTTGACGAAGTTGTTGTAGCTGACCCAGTATTTGACGGTGACTTCACTGTAGTAGACGACTTTGATTATGCAGAAGTTATCGCAGCTCACAAAGCAGGTAATCCTGAAGATGTAATGCCTGCAATCAGAGCAAAAGTTAATGAATTAGCTGAAACCGTACCTAAACCAGCAAAAGGTGCTATTCACTTTACTCACCCAGAAGACTTAGGTATGAAATGTACTACTGATGATTCTGAAGCAGTTGCTGACGCTGATTGGGTTATGACCTGGTTACCAGAAGGAGGTATGCAACCTGACATCATCAAAAACTTCGCTGATGACATTAAAGAAGGTGCAATCGTAACTCATGCATGTACTATTCCAACTACTGGATTAAACAAAATTTTCGAAGACTTAGGAACCAATGTTAACGTAGCTTCCTACCACCCAGGTGCTGTACCTGAAATGAAAGGACAAGTATACATTGCAGAAGGATTTGCTGACCAAGCATCCATTGACACTTTATTAGACTTAGGTCAAAAAGCAAGAGGATCCGCATTCACATTACCTGCTAACATGGTTGGTCCTGTATGTGATATGTGTTCCGCTGTAACTGCAATTACCTATGCAGGTATCTTAGCTTACAGAGACACCGTTACTCAAATTTTAGGTGCTCCTGCAGGATTTGCACAAATGATGGCTAACGAAGCTTTAACACAAGTAACCGCATTAATGCAAGACGAAGGTATCGACAAAATGGACGATGCTTTAAACCCAGCTGCATTGTTAGGTACTGCTGACTCAATGAACTTCGGTTCATTAGCTGAAATTGTTCCTACAGTATTAGATTACTTAGGTAAAGATGAATAAACATAATAAGTTTGATTGTTGGTTTAAACCAACAATTTTTAACTTATTTTTTAATATCTGAGCTAATTAGTTATTAAAAAATAATTTAATACTTTTTATAAATTATTTTTGAGAGATGAATGTTGATGATTGATGAAATACTAAACAAAGCAAAACAAGGAAAAGAATTAACGGATGATGAATTTTTAGAATTGTTAAATATCGAGGACGATGAAAAATTAGAAAAATTATTCAAAATAGCCTGTGATATAAGAGATAATCAATCAAAACTAATTAAATTAACATCAACAGTGCATCTTACAAACAAATGCTTAATTCAACCTAGATGTGAATACTGCGGTTTTGCAGAAGAAACGTCCTCAACAGGTTATTACAATGCATTTTATAAATCCAATGAAGAAATATTAACAGCAGTTAAATCTATACAGGAAGCACATATTCCTCGCGTTAGCTGTTCTGGAGGATATGGCTTTAAAGGAAAACAAGCAGTTAATGCATGTAAAATTGTAAAAGAAAACTCCAATTTAGAAATTCTGGTTAATGTAGGTGGAGATTTAACTGAAAAATCTGTAAATGATTTGGCCAATTTAGGAGTAGATACAATATGTTGCAATTTAGAAACTATAAACGAAGATGTATTCTATCAAAGAAAACCTGGAGACTCACTAGATCAAAGAATATTAACCTGTAAAAGAGTAAGCGATATTGGAGTAGGCTTATCCTCAGGATTACTTTTAGGACTTGGCGAAAGCAAAAAAGACAGGATAAAGCATTTACGTTATTTATCTAATTTCAAAACATTGGAAGAAATACCAATAATGGGATTTAATCCCTATCCAGATACACCAATGGAAGATTATCCCCCATTTCCACTGATAGAACAATTAAAAATGGTAGCGATTACACGCATAATGTATCCGGAAATTACAATTACAATGCCAACACCAACTGTCGGGCCGGAAAATGTGGAATTTTCACTTAGAGCAGGTGCCAATAATTTAGCTACAGTTATTGCGGACAATTACCCTCACGAAGTTAAGGGTGTCGGTTCCCCAAATTATGGTAATTATAATAAAGTAGTTAATGTTATTGAAAAATTAGACTTGATACCTCAAACTATTTAATCATTATTTTTAAAAAGTGGTACTATGGCATTCGAAAAGATGATTAAAAATGCGTTTGAAGAATCTGAAAATGATTGCAGATTCGGAGATACGCTTGAAGAAGTAATTGAAATTCAAGAGTACATAAAAAATGCTCGAAAAATATATGTTCCAAATAAAAACGGCATTAAAGTAGAAGTTTTAAATCAAGTTTTAAAGGAATATAATTTACATGCAGCCAAAATACTTCAAATTAACACCAATACTGCAGATACAAGCAGAATCCCTGCACTTGCAAAAGCCTATATGGCACTTGACCAAAGTGATGCTGATTTAATTATTGCAAGAGGCAGACTGGGAATTCCTGGATCTGGTTCACTTTTAATATTTATTGATAATAAAGGAAGGATATTAACCTGTGGAACTTCACCATCACATGCAATTCATCAAAAATCTATTGAGGATGCAGTATATAAAGAAGCATGCGAAGCACTTGAAAAAATCGGATTTGAAAAAAGGGATTAAGATGGATATTGATACAGGAATTACTTCAGAAGTTTTAACCATTAAATCTGAGATTAAATTAATTGATATTTTTAATGATATTATAAATAAAAAATCACAGGCCTGTTTTGATTATATTGAAAGTTTAAATTTAAATTCAGACGAGAAAATAATAGTCATAGGTACATATTTTACCGGTGCCGGAATCGTTAAAAAATTAAGCGAAAAATATACAGACATCACCTTGATTGATATTTATCCACATTTAGAAGAATTATTGTATACATCCATTGGTGGTGAGTTGAAAAACCAGGTAAAATTCTCATCCAATTTAGATTTAATATATGATGGAAATGTTGTTATTGATACGACAGGTTTTGGAGGGATAAATGTTGAACAGTCATCCAAATTTGATGTTAAAGCGTTTTTAATAGAAGATCCAGTAGCTGAAGATAATGACACAGCATTAAAAAATAAAAACAATATTCATGATAGATTAAATGCTGTTAAATCACCAAACAAAGCAATCTTAAAAACAAAAGGCATTGATACCAAAACATCAGGAACTATGACATTGACAATAGGCATATTAACAAATTCACTAAATAAAATCCTAAAAAAAGAGGGTGTTTTATACAGCGCATGCGAAATGGGCTTTTTTGAAGAAGTAATATTTAAAGAAAAAAATATTGATAAATTCATTGAGCTAACAGATAAAAAAGCCATAAAAATATCAACAATAAACCCCTTTAGCCCAGACGATATTATATTGAATGAATTAAATAAAATTGAATCAAAAATGATTTAAATGAAACTTAATGAAATTATAAATTTTTTAGATAATGAAATTCCCCAAGATTTAGCTTTAAGTAATGACAATGTTGGTTTGATGGGAAGTTATGATTTAACACAGGAAATTACTTCAATAAAAATATTTATGGATTTATATCCTCAAGACGATGATTATTCAAGCAATACATTAATTATTACACACCATCCACCATTATTTACCCCAAAAACTCCAACATTTACAATACATTCAAATTGGGATATTATAAAAGGGGGTGCAAACGAAGCACTAGCCGATTGTTTAAATTTAAAAGTTATCGAATCATTTGATAAAGATACAGATATTGGGAGAATATGTGAAGCTAATTTATCATACAACGATTTAAAAGAAAATATATTAAGTAATTTCAATGAATTCACCATTGTAAATAAACCAAAGGAAGACGAAATAATTAAAAAAGTCGCCATTATCTCAGGATTCGGTTTAAAAAAATCTGATTACATAAAATTAGCTAAAAAAAATAATTTAGATATGATAATTTCCGGCGATTTAATACAGGAAACTGCTATTCTGGCAATGAATTTAGATTTAACATTGATTGATTTGGGTCATCACAACAGTGAGGTTCCAGGACTATATTATTTAAAAAATATTATTGATAAATTAGATATAAGTTGTGAAATAATTGATAAAGCCCCAATGGGGAGTGAAAGAAATGAACAATGATGAAATACAAAAAATGGAAGATAAAAGAGTGCCGAAAGGAAAAATAGACCTTATCGGATGTGGAAGATTAGGTTTAAGAATAGCCATTAATTTGATGCAAGTACATAGGGGAGGACCAAAAGTTATTGGTGCTTTTGATGGGCAGAAAATCTCAGGAGGAGATGTAATATTTACCCTTCTTGGAGCAGAGGTCGGAGAGGCCAAACCTGATTTCATAAAAAGGTTATGTACACATGATGAGGATTTTAGAAATATTGAAAGCCATACTGAATACATTACCCAAGAAAATATTGATTTAATAGATGGTGATGTAGTAATTATAGTAATTGCAGGTGGAAATACAATATCAACTGCTGCAGAAATTATAAAACATGCACATGAAAGAGGTGCGAAAACTATTGGAACTGCAGGAATATTCGGTTTCGGTAATGAGAATATTGAAATTAAGGATATCTCTGAATATGATAACGATAATCCTGCTATTGAAGAATTAAGAGCTCAAGGAATTACTGAAAATCATTTAATATTAACAACCCACAAATTAATTAGAGATATGGAACCTGTAACACCATATACTTTAGATGAAGTTGCAAAAATCATAACAATGAATGCATTGAAACTATTGAAGGGCCAATATGATTAAAATAGCTACTGCAGAATGTTTTACTCATGGAAAAATAGGTTTAGAACTGCATGCACTTGCTCAAAATTATGACGGTAATTTTGGAAGTGAATACATCAAGAATCCAGATGAATATGGAAACTTTGATTATAATCAATTAAGTGTTATATGCAGTTTATTTATCCCGACACTTGATGCAGTAAAAGACATATTAAATGTAGAAAATCCACCAAAACCAGATTATCTTATTAAAGGCATTAAGGTTTATGATGAATCTGGAGATAAAAAAACAAGCAAAATTATGGCCAAAGCAGTTATGGACATTACTAATTGCGATATTGCAATTGGAACTAGTGCTGGAATTGGCCATGGTGCCATTACCATCATCACCAAGGAATATGAAATTACAACAATTACTGATGTCTATAGTGATTTAAGAGAGAATAACAGTGATGAATTATTCCAAAGATCACAATCAGGCATTGAAAAAACATTAAAAATAATATTGCTTATTTTAAATAAAAATTTTGAAAAAATAAACTCTTTTGAAAATATTGAGATTATAAAAAAATAGATTTTAATAAGCCTTAGGGGGGATTCGAACCCCCGACTTCTACCTTACCAAGGTAGCGCTCTACCACCTGAGCCACTAAGGCATAATCGAGAATATTAAAAAAAATTTTTAAAAATACAGTGCAGGGGAAGGGATTCGAACCCTCGAAGGCCTACACCAGAGGATCTTAAGTCCTCCCCCTTTGGCCGCTCGGGCACCCCTGCATACAATATAATATTTTATATTTATGATATATAAATGTTTGGTTTAGACATTAGATATATCATTATTTACACTATCTATTAACAAAAATACTATTTAAATATTATGAAAATTAAATATAGACATAGTTATATGAAATTATTTTAAAAAAATAATTAAATCGTGGTGCAGCACATTGATGATTATAGATATGGAAGAATGTGGAATATGTGAAGATTGTATTGACGTCTGTATGGAAGAAGCAATAACAAAAAAAGCATATAAAGTAATTATTGACCCGGACAAATGCGATTCCTGTGGTGAATGCGTTGATGTTTGTCCTGTCGGCGCTATTTATGAAGAATGATCATATATGAAAAGAAGATTTACATTAGTGGATTATGCAATTATAATTTTAGTAATATGTGCAGTTGTTTTTGCATTTATCCATATTTCCTCAAATAATGACACAGTCAATGAAAAGACATCATATGACTCATCAACATTAAATAAAATTAACGAAAAATATTTGGGTTATTATAGACAAGGCTATATCGTTAATACTACTGTTCATGGATATAATGCTAGCAATGGTGAACAGGTTACATTATCCGGAAATATTAAATGGTTAGATGATGATAAGGGAAGTAATGTTAAAGCCCTGGTAAACTCAAATGGCAGAGATTATATTGTAGGACTTTACAATCAGGTTCCTAATGCTGATGTTTATATTAACAGTATGACTTTAGAAATAAATGGAGACAAATATCATAATTTAACCGATGTCAAAATAAAACCTAAAAACATTACATCAGCTAATGATTTGGTTTCAGGTATTTCCAACGATACATCATACGAAATTTCAACAACAATAGCTATAAATTCACTTGATAGCAATAAAGTCCAAGAAATTACAAATATATTATTCCAAAATGACGGAAGAATATCCATTAAAGGTTCA
This sequence comes from Methanobrevibacter sp., assembly GCF_045646045.1. GTDB lineage: Archaea > Methanobacteriota > Methanobacteria > Methanobacteriales > Methanobacteriaceae > Methanocatella. The sequence continues at coordinate 25,905 of NZ_JAZRJY010000122.1, forward strand.
AATACCAATGATCAGTTAAATATTGTAAGAGCAACCAGCAGTGAAATGACACAAATGAATAATATTTTGGGCAATTTTAATGGAATTACAAATGAAATAACAATTAGAATTTATAACTGCAGCGATAATGACATCAACACCATTAAAAGTAATTTTGATGTCACCAATATCCAAAAACTTTAAGTTGTGTGATTTATGAGTTTCATTTATTCAAAATTAACATCTTTTTTAAATATAATAAATGATGAATTTCATAAATCATTTTTATTTACAACTATTTTTTCCATTATTGGATTTCTAGAAAATCAATGGGTTAACAGCTTTTTTAAAAAGATTTATCCAAGCGAAAATTTTTTAGGCTTCTTAAAAAAGAGCCAAATACTTAAAAATCATATTTTTAATCCATTAATTGTTTTGGTTGTATTTGCTGCATTTTTAGCACTGTCATTAACTCCAGTATCAACCAGTTTAACTCAAACTTTAATTATTGCATTTTTATTTTTCTTTATTGGTGCAGCGATTCTGCCCAGATTCTTTTTAAATGATACGAAAAATGTTTTGGTTTTTAAAAGAAAAGACATTTATTCAATCGGATTCTGTTTAATTTTAGTAAGTATTGGATTTTTCTTTATCAGCATTGCTTCTGTTGGAGGAATTCCCATTTTAAAGCCATCAATTAGATATCTGTTAAAACCTGCCTTTACCATGCCAGTATTTTTAATTATTCCTGGAACCTGTATTTTAGCCAGCGTTTATTTAAAAGATTTTCAAGACAAAATAATAACTCGCTCCCAGGTAAGATTCAGATTTCTTTTACTCCTCATTATGGATGTGGTAATTTTATTAACATTAGGCTACAGGACACCACTACTTGCGGCATTACTATTGCTAATTATCATAGCATATTATGGAAATATTATAGCAGTATGGGAAGTTGTAGTTGGAGGATTGATTGGTGTGGGTGCAATAATTGGAATTGGTTATTTCAGGTCAATAAATGAATTAACTGTCAGCAGTGCAATAGATCCATTCTACACATTGAAAAGTAGGGCCGATTTTACATTACATGTCCTAAATTTACTTGACATCATTGGAGGAAACTTTGGAGCTACACATGGCCAGATACTTGCAAGTTCAATTCCCGGAAGTGAACTCGGACCTAGAATGATGGTCGGCAAGTTAATTGCATGGAGAACAGAAGTGACAATTACACCAACATTAATAGGACAGATGGTGGCTGATTTTGGAAAAGTTGGTGTAGCAGTTGAAATGTGTCTTTTAGGATTTATTTTGGGAATCGGATTCAAGATAATGGAAAAAACCAAAGATTACTTTTACATTGGACTTTATAGTTTAATTTTAACTTATGCTATTTTAAGTGTTGAAACCGGAATATTGGATATTCAGGTTTTATTCTACTTTGCAGTAGCCCTTTTCATTTACATCACAATAATTTTAAAATCTGTTTTTAATTAAGAATTTTAAATATTCTGATTTAATTTTACTTCACAACCGTTATTTTCATTTACATTAGATATATTTTCAAATTAGTATTATTAATTTAAAAAAATATATGATATAAGTATTACAAAAGTAATACAAAATTTAAAAAAATAATATTAAAAGTAATACTTTAATAAGCTTTATATAAGAAAAATAGTAAAAAT
>NZ_JAZRJY010000123.1:0-7645 GCF_045646045.1 Methanobrevibacter sp.
AGGAATTAACAAGATTAATGAATTGTTTGAAGATATTGTAAGTGGAAAAATTCCCTTAATTCATGATAGCAATGGAAAATTGATTGAGGGGATATCTCCAATATCCGAGTACAGCAATTATGAAAGTGATGAAACCGGAAATTATGACTTGAGTGTTATTGCAGCAGATAAAGAGTTCATTTTTCATTTAGAAAAATTGGCTGATGAAGGTGTTTTCAAAAAATACACTGCTAAAGGAGTAGATGTAAATGAAGCTGCTATAAAAGCTTGGAATCAGGTTTGGAATGATGATGAAATTCAAAGAACATTTGATAAGGACTATGAAAGCACGGTTCCAGATTTTCTCACAAAAGATGGTAAAGCACACTGTTATTTGTACATCGGGATTTGAGATTTAAAAAAAATAGGTGATGGTGGAATAGTTTAAATCTTCATCATGAAACTACAATCTTCTTTTCAATCCTCCAACTCCAATAGCTAAAAGAGCAAGTAATACTACTATTAATGGATTACCTGCTGCTGGAAGAGTTTCTTTACCGGCAGAAGCAATTTTATTAATGTCTGTATTGTTTGCTGGTTCTGTCTTATTTAGTGTTATATTTATTGAGCTTGGATTATAGTTGTAAGGACTTTCAAAGGTCAAGATTAAGTTTGAATCATTTATTGGTATTTCTATCATTTCATAGACATTATATCCGAAATATTTTAAGAATGCGAGCATTTCATTAAATGACATTTCAGGTGTTCCATATTCAACAGCCCTGTGATTTGAAAGTGATTCGCATGTAACTGATGGTATATGGAACTCTAAGTTTGCATAGTCTTCTATTGCTCCGGCATAAGGATCTCCAGCTACTGGGTAATCTTTAATATCATAACCGGTTTCAGCAACAATGAATTTACCCAGAACTTCACTTTCCGGTGTTGGTTGCTGGGAACAGAAAATACAGGTAATACCGACATCAGAATCATCATGGCGTGTATTGTGGAAATCTCCAAGTCCAATAGCATTTACTGATTTTGCAAATTTAACTATACTATTGGAAATGCTTCCATTAATATGCGCTACAGTATTTAAGTTAGTGCCATTATATATTCTTGTATTGTTGGCTGTGGCTTCCGGGAAAATAGTTGGAAATATGTATATTGTTCCATCAATCTCATCGCCGTAATTAGCCAATAAGTTAATTAATTTGAAACCTGCTACTTGTGATGCAAGTTCACCTCCGTGTGTCCCAACAATCATAACAAGTGTTTCACCGTTTCCATTTCCAAATTTGATATATGGACTTCCCTGAGTACATAAATCAATGAGCTGGTCAGTTACTTCAGTGTGTTCAATTCTACTCATCAATGGGCTGTTTGCACGAATGTCTGCTTTTGATCCGAAATCCATCACGCCGATTTCATAATTAACCTTTCCAGTTGTTTCATCAGTAATGTAAAATTTGAATTTGCCGTTTGTATCAACCGGAACTGTATATTTGTCATTGACAGTGATTGTTCCTCCAATAACATTATTTCCGTTTTCATCCACGACATCTCCGCTAACTAATTTCTTATGGTCGTCTATAACAGTTACCTGAGGTCTGATTTCAGTATCCTTAGGCGGCTCAAATGTAAATGATTTTGAGAATGTTGATGTATTAAAATGTTTTCCGCTGTCTGAATAGACTCCGGTAAAGTTGATTGTCTGGCCGATGAGGTTTCTTGTTGTTTTCCATATGTATACATAGTTACCGTTAACATCCAAATCACATGTTCCTAATTTTTCACCGTCAACGTAAACGGTTACAATTCCTCTGGTTACTTCTTCATAATCATCATAATCAGGATATGCATTATAATCTGATTTAACGTTTCCTGTGAAATATACTGTATCATCATATCTTGTTGCAATAATATTAGTACAGGTGGTATTTGCAACGGGAACAGTCAACGGCAATATCCCATTGGCATTATTGTAAACATCTGTTCCAATATACATGCAGGTTATATTAAATTTTCCGGTATCCCCAACATATACATAGCTGGAGGCAACACCATCCTTCATATCTGCAGTGTAATTTTGACCAAATACGTCTACAAAGAGTACTGTTCCGCCATCCACATTATTTCCGTTCTTATCTATTGCATAAACTTTCAGTTTAGTATCTTTATTTCCATAAATACCAATTTGTTCATTTGCAGTTAATTCAACATCAATTTTGCCAGTTTCTGTAGTTGTATCATCAGCAGATAATATATTTACATCTGAATTATCAGTTATATTGTTATTGTCTGCTGCACAGACTCCAGAAAAAGTTAATGACAAAATTATGAATATTGACAGAAATATTAATGTTTTATTTAACAAATAAATTCCTCCCATAAAATTTTCTTTAATATGTATTATTTTGTTGGAAATTTATTTTAATGTTTCTATTTTAAATTAATTTAGTATATTAAACAAAGTTTCATTTTTTTAATTTAATCTCTGAGTTAGATATAGGAAAATGACTTAATTGGAATATAAATTATATCTCCATCTTTTTCTATTGCATCCCTTTGTGATATTATAATTCCATGTGTAGAATCATGAATATTCATTGCACGAATAACCTGACGTTTATCTTTATTTTTGTTTCCAACTTCTATTGGTATTGGATTTTCGAAGTTTTTCTTAACAAGAAAGTCAACTCCCCCTTTTCTTTTTTCATAATAAGCATTGAAATCAAAGAAGTTGTCATTATTTATTAAATTAAATAGGGATGATGCAACAAAGTTTTTAAATAATATTCCGTCATATTCATCTTCTGTGAAATTTGTTACTCCAAATTTCAAGTTAATGATATGGCGTATACTTGGTGTTGCAAAGTAGTATTGCTGTGCTTTTTTAATTCTATGATTAATTCCCCCATAATTGTCAAAATGGAATAATAACTGTATTTTTTCAAAAAGATAAAATAGTGTATTTATTGTGCTGAATGAACATTTAAGCTCAGAAGATAATTTATTCTGTGAAACATCGCCAGGATATTTTTGAGCCATGAATTTCAATATTCTCATTGCATAGCTTTGAGTGTCTGTTGTGATGTTTTTAATTGTTCCCAAATCTTTTCTTATTACTGTATCAACTGATGAAAATATTTTTTTTACTATTTCGCGTTGTCTTTTATCAAACATTACTTGTGGAAAACCGCCGAATTTGAAATAATTGTCCCAATCAGTTGAAGTATATCCCTTTAAATTTAATATGTCATGATTTGTTTTTTCTTCTAATTTAACTGTATTTTCAATATCTCCGCTGAAAATCAGATTCCTTATTGAGTTTGAAAATTCAATTGGGTAATAACCATATTTTAAATTTAAGTGTTGAGTATAATTCAGAGGATTAATGTTATAGTTTATTATTCTTCTAGAGGCTTCTGCATCATAGTCCAGGTTTAGTGCAGATGAACCTGTAAAGATCATGAAAATTTTCCTGCTTTGGTCATAAATCATTTTGCCTGCAAGTGACCAATTCTTATCATAATGTGATTCATCTATTAATAGAAATATCTCATGATTTAAGGTTTTTAAACTTGAATGGTGGAAATTTTTAACATAATCTTCAATTGTAGCGTATATGTCACATTTTTCAATGTTATTCAGTTGTTCACATGAGATGTAGAGTATATTTTCAGGGAGAATATTTTTCTCGTTAATTAAATAGTCATAGATTTCTAAAAGTATGGTGCTTTTTCCAACACCTCTAAGTCCTGGTAGGGTTATAAAACGATTTAGATTATCTCCCTGTAAAAAATCGTTGACATAATCTTTTATTTCTTCAAATTCAGATCTTGGATTGAATTTTTGATTTTTATAATATATTGAATCATTTAATAGAAATTGTGTTTCGTTAATTTGACTGGCAATGAATTTTTCCACATCATTATTTTTTCCACTCATTTTTGTTTCCCCGTTTATTATTTTTTAATATATAACATATTTATAAATAAGTTATTTTTTTATCTATAACTATTTTATATATTTATTATTTTTTAATATATAACTATCACTAATTTTCGTATATAGTTAAATTTTCATACAATTATATTAACTCTTTGACAAGCCACGAGTGGCTATATGATATCTAATTACAATTTAATTTTTGACTTGAGTGTTATTGCAACAGTTAAATCTTAAATATTTTAAAAAACTATTAATTAATATGAGTGATTTTGAAACAATTATTAATACAAGAAGAAGTATTCGTGAATATGAGGATAAAGATGTTGATGATGAAGATATTTTAAAAATCCTAAAAGCAGGAATGCAGGCTCCGGGCTCTAGATTAGGGGCTGAACCTTGGGAATTTGTTGTTGTTAAAAATAAAGAAACCTTAGCCAAACTTGGAGAAATAAAACCAAGGGTAACTAATGCTCCTGTTGCAATAGTTTTGGTTGCAAATATTGAAAGGGCATTTTACAAAACAGTTTGGCAGCAGGATATGGGTGCAGCTGCAGAAAACATGTTGCTTGAGGCTGTTAACTTAGGTTTAGGTGGTCTTTGGAATGGTGTTGCACCGGAAGAGGAAAGAATGGCCAAAATTGGTGAAATTATTGGGATAGATGACATTACTGAGACCAAACCATATTGTATAATTACCATAGGTTATCCTGCCGATGGATGGGAAAACAAGTTCATGGATAAATTCGATGAAGAGAGAATTCATTATGAAAAATACTAAATACGATTTTGAAAGTGTTGTAGACAGACACAATACCAATAGTCTTAAATGGGACTTTTTTGATGATGATTTGCCGATGTGGGTAGCGGATATGGATTTTAAGGTAGCGCCTCCAATCCAAGAAGCTATTTTAAAAAGAGCCAATCATCCGGTTTACGGTTATACTGTCGTTTCAGATGAATTGTTTGATGCATATATCAATTGGTGGGACTCCAGGTATGATTTAAAAATGTCAAGAAGTGATATGGCATATTCAATCGGAGTGATGCCCTCAATTTCATCAATGATAAGGTGTCTGACTGAAGAAAATGATGAAATATTAATACAATCTCCTGTTTATCATGTATTTTTCTATGTAATAAAAGATAATAACCGTAAAGTCCTGGAAAATCAGTTGATTTATGAAAATAATGAGTATAGAATTGATTTTGACGATTTGGATGAAAAATTATCAAGAGTCAAGCTGATGATACTTTGCAATCCTCACAACCCTGTTGGCAAAATCTGGTCTAAAGAGGATTTGGAGCGTATTGGGAAGTTATGCAAAAAACATGATGTTATTTTAATATCAGATGAAATACACTGCGATTTGACTGATCCCGGAGTAAAGTATAATCCTTTTGAAGCCGATGACTATGTAATAAGATGTCTTTCTCCATCAAAATCATTTAATATTGCAGGTTTTCAAAGCTCTGTTGTTCATACGACAAATATTGAACTTTTAGCTAGAATAAAAATTCAGATGCATATTGACAATTCTGATTCCTGCAATGTTTTTGCAGCAGCTGCAGTAATGGCAGCTTATAATGAATCTGAAGACTGGCTGGATGAGTTAAGGGAAGTCTTATATAAAAATAAACAGATTGTTCGTGAATATCTATCTGAAGAGCTTCCTGTTGTCAGGCTGGTTGAATGTGATGCAACTTATCTTTTATGGCTTGACTGTTCTGCTTTAAATGTAGCATCAAAAGTTTTATCTGGATTTTTAAGGCAAAATCAGGGATTATTCTTATCTGCAGGTGTTGATTTTGGCCAGAATGGAGATAAATTTTTAAGGATGAATATTGCATGCCCTGAAAGATTGTTAAGGGAAGGACTTGATAAGCTTAAGGCAGGAGTAACTGCTTTAAATAATATTAAATCATTTTAATGATTATATATGAAACTGTTGATTCTGTTGTTACAATTTTATCTACTGTCAATGGTACTGATGTTGTGAAAATGTATAGAAACGGTACTCAATACTATGCTACTTTCCTTGACAGCGAAGGTAAATACCTGGCTGACGGAACTACGGTTCAATTCAACATCAATGGTGTGATGTATGACCGTAAAGTATCTGGTGACAAAGGTCTTGCAAGATTAAATATCAACTTGAATGCAGGTGAATATGTAATCACAGCAATGAACCCTGTAACAGGAGACAAAACAGCAAACAACATTACTGTATTGTCACTCCTTACAGAAAACAAAGACATTACCAAATACTACAGAAACGCTACACAATACACCGTTAAAGTATTAGGTGCTGACGGCAAAGCTGTCGGTGCAGGCGTAACTGTCAAATTCAACATCAATGGAGTCTTCTACGAAAGACAAACAAATGCATCAGGAATCGCTAAACTAAACATCAACTTACAAGCTGGAGATTATGTCATAACTGCTGAATACAACGGCTGTATGGTATCTAATAACATCAAAGTATTACCTATATTAAATGCAACAGACATTACAATGAAATACCGCGATGGAACCCAGTTCAAAGCTAATTTGGTTGATGGACAAGGTAAACCTTATGCAAGTCAATCTGTTACATTCAACATCAATGGTGTTTTATATAACAGACCAACTGACGGCAACGGTCAGGCTAGGTTAAACATTAACTTAATGCCTGGTGAATACATTATAACTTCAAGTTATAATGGTTGTAACATTGCTAACACAATAAAAATAAGCGCTTAAAGAGGTAAATACCTCTTATTTTTTCTTTTTTTAATAATTATCAATAAAATTCTGTATTAACCAATCAGAAATGCTGATGTCTGATGAATATCTTATTATTTCATCTTTTTTAAACCATTTTGCCCTAACTATTTCATCGCCGTCAACTTTAATGTCGCCTGAGTCATATTCTGCTTCAAAACCTAACATCAGTGAATTTGGAAATGGCCATGATTGGCTTTTCAGGTATTTCAAGTTTTTAATTTTTATTCCTACTTCTTCAGAAACTTCTCTGTGAACTGCTTCTTCTATTGACTCTCCAGGTTCTACAAAACCTGCAATTAATGCATATCTTATGGTTTCATGATAACTGTGCTGTGCCATAAGAAGTTTGTCCTCATTTCTAATGGCAACAATAATTGCAGGAGCGATTCGTGGATAGTGCACTTGACCACATTCAGGGCATTTTAACATCATGTCCTTTTCATCTATTTGAGTCTTTGCTCCACATTTTCCACAAAATTGATGTGATATATACCAATCGTTTACTAAAACGGCTTTTGTCCCCATTAGGTAGAGATCCTTGTTAAATTCATAAACTTCCCTTAAATCAAAACCTTTTTCAAAGCTGCTGTTTACAACAAAACAGTCCTTATTTTTATATTTGCCAATAAATAATGAAAAATTAACATTTAATTCTGAAATGTCTGTAATCAATTCGTTGTTTTCTAATAATAGTTCTCTATTTTCGTTAAAAATAAAATAATATGCATCATCACTAGTGTATGTATCACTAAAATTAATCTCATAATCTTCGTAAATTGATTTTTCAATCATGTTTATTGTTTTATTTTTCATTTATTTAATAGGTGGAGTTTAATTAATTAAAGTAATACTTTTTTTACATTTTTTATGCTTTCAAGTAGTAATAATTTAGTAAAAAGTAATACTTAAATAATACTTATTCTAATTAAATTATTACAAATTATAATC
>NZ_JAZRJY010000124.1:0-2970 GCF_045646045.1 Methanobrevibacter sp.
TGAAAAACTATGAAAGCAAAATTAATGTTTTTAATGGCAATTATTTTAGTTTGTTTATCCATTTCTAGTGCTTGTGCTAGTGATGTTGATAATCAAACTATTCAATCAATTGATCAAATTACACCTGCTGCGGGAGATGTAATTGTAGATGATGTTAACGTAAATAATGATGTGAATGATATTGGTTCATTTAGTGATATTCAAAGTTTAATTAATAATAATGATGTTATAAATTTAACTAAAGATTTTATTGCTACAGAATCTGAAGATTGTGTCCATATTTCAGGTAGTAAAATAATAAATGGTAATGGTCATGTATTAAACGGTAATGGAAAAACTGCAATTTTTGAAATTACTGGTGAAGATGTAGTTTTAAATGATATTGTGCTTGTAAATGGTAAATCTAATGATGGTGGAGCAGTTTATGTTTCAAATGCAAATGGTTTAACATTTAATAAGATTACATTTAAAGATAATCATGCTGATTATGATGGTGGAGCAGTATACATCGACAACGGTAAGTCAATCAGCTTTGTTAATTGTGATTTTTTAAAAAATACTGCAAATGAGTGTGGTGGTGCAATTTATACCTCAGAATATTTAAACATAATAAACTGTAGTTTTGATTCTAACAAAGTTAGAGTATATGGATTTAGTGAATGTGATGGTGGTGCAATTTATGCTAAAAATAATTTAATGATTAATGGTTCTGTATTTTTGAATAATTATGCTCTGGATAATGGTGGTGCAGTTTACACTACTGATTCTTTAGACATAATCGATAGTCTTTTTAATTCTAATACAGCTTGCGCTAATGGTGGTGCAATCTATGCTAAAGGTGTTGTTTCTGTAGCTTCATCTACTTTTATGTCCAATAAAGCAATTCCGGATGATGATGCTCCTATAAATAATGATGGTGGAGCAATCTATGGTGAGGATAATGTGAATGTTGTAGATTCACTATTTAAATTTAATTTTGCTAATGTTGTTGGTGGTGCAATCTGCAGTAAAAGTAATGTGGCTGTTAAAAAGTCCATTTTTGATAGTAACATTGCATCTGATGAATTATATGTTCAATGCTGTGGCGGTGCTATAAATAGTGAACATGATGTTAAAGTTGATAATTCAACATTTATTAATAATCATGCAGAAGATTACGGTGGAGCAATATGTTCTGATACTGTAACATGGGTAGAATCAATGTCATATTTCGTCGGCAATTATGCTGAAGATAATCCGGGTGGTGCAATTTATACAAATAAGTTCAATACTGATGTAATATATGGTATTTTCATTGGTAATCAGGCTAAAGACGATGATGGTGGAGCAATTTATATTAACAATGAAAATCACATAACCTTTTCCTGTTGTACTTTTAAAGATAATTATGCCGCTGATGAAGGAGGAGCGATTTATTCAGGTAGTTCCAATTCCGTTTTAACTTTTAAAGATTATAATTCCTTTATTAATAATCATGCAGGTGATGAAGGACAAGCTGTTTATAATAAAGGTAAATACGGTGAAATTAAAAATAATTGGTGGGGAACAGCTTCACCAGATTTCTCCAAAGATTTACTTGTTGAATGGAATGCAGTATGGTTTAATGAGATGCATGAAGATTCAAACCCATTAAATAATCCTTATGATAATTATGCAGATAATTTTATTAAATCATTCACTATTCAAAATAGTGGTGTTATTCAAACCGGAGATTTGGTAAAATTCAATGATACGGGTGCAATTTACAATATAATGCAGGATATTAAAGGATTATCTGTATTAAATACTAATTTAATGCATGGTGAATACATTATAAATTCACTTTACAATGGGTTTAATGTTTCAAATAAATTAACTATGGTTTGGGATTAAATAATCTAAAACCATTTTCTTTTTTTTTTGTTTTGGATTTTACTTGAAGAAATTAAAACAAAAAAATGATGACTGAAAATACTTAATTTTTCAAATTAAAGGGGTTCATAATTTCAGGGCATCATTTGGACAGCTGTGAACACATTCAAGGCATAATATGCATTCTGTACCATTTTCTCTTTTTCTGGAATTGTTTAACATTTCAACATCCATCGGACATGCCCTTTCACATTTGCCGCAACTGATGCATTTATTTTCATTAACTTTAACTCTTAAAAGTGAAAAATAGCTTGAAATCTTTAAAAATACAGTAATCGGACATACATATTTGCAGAATGCACGATTATCTTTAAGATAAAATGCCAGAGCAATTCCAAGAATATAATAAATTACATTTCCTATAATAAACAGGAAAAATATTATTGAATCAAGATTGGCAACTTTAAAAACGAATAGTGAACATACACCGCATGATATTGCTGCAAATAATATGCATCTGACATACCCCCAGTTTTTTCTTTCGTTTTGAGGAGTTTTGTAAGGCAGCAGATCCAATATCATTGCTGTCCAGCAGGCATAGCCGCACCATCCACGGCCAAACAGTAATGGCCCAAGAATTTTTGCAATTAGAAAATGAATAACGGCACCTTCGAAAACACCTAAACACAAATAATACCAAAATCCGGACAGGGACAAGTTTTCATGACCTAAAATGCCAACATAAATAAACAGATAACATCCAACTGCAAGCATAATCAGGTTTCTTGCGTATTTGTTATTTTTAGCCATCATGAACAGTCCAACAGCTATTGCAGTTCCAATATATAAGAAATTGAATATGAAAAATGTGTTGGAAGTTGTACTATATACCAAAACAGCAATCACGATGAAAATTAACTCCATAATTATTGGTGCTTTAATGTTCATATATAACTATATTTTTAATCACAGTAATTAATTTCATCGATGTCCTATTATTAAATATTATTTATTTTTTTGGTCTGTAAAATTTTACAGACTCATTTTTTCAAAAATCAATTAATGATAATCTTTAAAATTAAGTTTAATTCCCTATTTTGCGAATTGATTTTGAAGTGA
>NZ_JAZRJY010000125.1:0-2465 GCF_045646045.1 Methanobrevibacter sp.
GATATTTTTATTATTAGTTTTTAGATTATATAAATATTTTTATTTTATCAAACAATTCTTTAAAAAAATAAGTAAAGTATTAAAAAATTAGGAAAAATTTATGAAAAAAATAAAATTCAAAACAAAACAAAATTATTGAAACAAAAATTAAAAATCAAGAACCATGAAATTTAAATGTAATCCGTTTATTTTTTAGAAAATATTTAGTTTTCAATAAAATTGTTTGAAGTATTACTAAAAAGTATATATATAATAAAGAATAAAAAATAATTTATCAATATAACTTTAATAAAATTAAAATAAGTTTAATTTTAATTTATTAAGTTTATCAATTATATTGATATTAATTTGGAGGAAATTATTTATGCATATTATGGAAGGGTTCTTACCTCCACTTTGGTGTGCTGTTTGGTATGTAATAGCAATACCAGTGGTTGCATACGGACTCTATAAAATTAAAAAGGTAACAGATGAAACTCCGGAATCTAAAGCTTTACTTGCAGTAAGTGGAGCATTTATGTTCGTAATTTCATCATTAAAATTACCTTCTGTAACTGGAAGTTGTTCTCACCCAACAGGTAACGGATTAGGTGCAGCATTATTTGGACCTGCTGTTACTGGTGTTTTAGCAACTATCGTTTTAATCTTCCAAGCAATTTTACTTGCTCACGGAGGAATTACAACTTTAGGAGCTAACTGTGTATCTATGGGTATAGTAGGACCTCTTGCAGGTTGGATTGTATACAAATTATTATTTAAAGCTGGAGTTCCATCTAAAATAAACATATTTTTAATTGCTTTCATTGCGGATTTAGCAACTTATATTGTTACTTCAATCCAATTAGGTTTAGCATTCCCTGAACCTACCACTATGGGCGCAATTACTAAGTTTTTCTTAATCTTCGCTCCAACCCAATTCCCATTAGCTATTGCTGAAGGTTTACTAACAGTAATTATTTGGAACGGATTAATGAGTTACAAACCTAAATTATTAAATAAATTAGGTGCAATTTCAGAAGTTGAATTAGCAAAAGGTGAATAAATATGAAACATGAAAATCTTATCTTAGCAATTATTGTTCTTGTAATATTAATAGCACCTTTAGCAATGTATTCTGGTCTTGGTGAAGATGAAGGATACTTTGGAGGATCTGACGACCAAGGATCTGATGGTGTTTCAGAAACAGGATACGAACCTTGGTTTGAGTCATTTTGGGAACCACCTAGTGGTGAAATAGAAAGTTTATTATTTGCTGTCCAGGCAGCTATAGGAGCAATCATCATTGGTTACTTCTTCGGTTACTGGAGAGGACAAGGTAAAGAAGAATAATTCTTCTTTATCCATTTTTTTTCTTTTTTATAAGATTTTTTAAAAAAATCTTAAAAATTTTTTAATATATGCGAATTGTTAGTGATTTTATGAAATTTGATATGGATTACATTGCCCACAATAATGAATTAAGTGAAACAAACCCGTATTTTAAGTTGTTTTTAACAGTAATATTATTGATAGTTACTTTAGCATTGGATAATCTATATTTTGATGTCTTTATTTTTATTTTATTCTCCATAATAATACTTGGAGTGGCTAAAATCAGCATAAGATCCTATTTGAAATTTTTAACAATACCAATGGCATTTCTTGTTATAACATGTTTTTTCTTAATATTCTTCTTTGGAAATGGAGAAGTAATTTATGAAACAGGAATTTTTGGTATTGTAGTTACTGATGACTCCTGGCATTATGGGTTATATACTTTCTTTAGAGTTTTAGGATGTTTCCCATTATTAGGTTTTCTTGCATTGACAACCCCAATAGCAAAGATTTTCCATTGTTTGGATACCATGAAAGTCCCTAAGATTCTTACTGAAATCGGACTTTTAATGTATAATACCATATTCATATTCTTAAATGAAGTTGATACAATGCAAAAAGCGCAAAAAACAAGAATGGGATATAATTCATATATGAATTCAATGAAATGCTTAGCGGATTTAATAAGCAATATATTTTTAAGGTCATTAGATAAAAGTGAAACATTACAACATAGTTTAGATTCAAGAGGTTATAACGGAGAACTGCCGGTTTATGTACCACCAAAGGAGGGATAAAATGTTAGAAGTACAAAATATTAAATATTCTTATAACAAGGATTATCAAGCACTTAAAGGAGTAAGCTTAAAAGTAGAAAAAGGAGAAATGGTTGCTCTTTTAGGTAAAAACGGTGCTGGAAAATCTACTTTGTTCCTTCATTTGAATGGTATCTATGAACCTGATGAAGGTCAAGTTTTCATCGATGGCGAAGAATTGAAGTATGATAAAAAGTCTTTGCTAAAATTTAGACAGAAAGTTGGAATCGTATTCCAGAACCCTGATGACCAAATATTTGCACCTACTGTAGAAGAAGACGTTGCATTCGGACCTTTAAACTTAAAGCTGCCTATGGAAGAGGTTCAAAAAAGGGT
>NZ_JAZRJY010000126.1:0-33547 GCF_045646045.1 Methanobrevibacter sp.
AGTATTAACTGCCCAGGATAGTTCTCTGTTTACAAGTTCAAAAAATGAAAATAATCAGAATGTAACAGCAGAGAATTATAATGGTGTTTCTGCAATCAATAATGTATTAACTGATATTGTATTAGCAGATAATGTATTGACTAATGATATATTATCTGGTGATGAAAGGGATTATCACTCTGGTGATACTAATAGTCCTATTGGAGATAATAACCAATCCGATAATAATTCAGCTGTAAAATCAATTAATCCATCAAAAACTATTTTAAACAATAATAACCTGTATTTAGTATTATTAGTGTTATTAATAGTTATTTTAGGAGGATTCTTATATAGAAAAATGAAAAAATAAACAATTTTTACTCTTTTTTCTAATTTTTTATTTTTTTTATTATTTTTTCATTAAAAAATTTGCTTATTTTTAATATTAATTTCTAAAAATTAGTTAATTAAAAATATATGAGAAAATAAATAGTTATATAACACAACAAAACTAAAAAAACTCCCCATAATTTATTTTTATGTAATTTGTGACGCCAAAATGTTTCGGTTTTGCAAATGAATGTGCTAATTTTATCTTGAATGATATATATTGTATTCATTCAATTTAGTTAAATCAAGAAAATAGAAAAATAGAACCAAAAAATTTTAAGCACAATAAACAATATTCAAAAATAAGAAAAATTAATTAAAACTCTAGATTATCTGCCAACAATAGGCAAGTTAAAAAAAAAAGAAAATAAGGTGATAGATTTGTAAAAAATCTATCCGAATAAAGCACCTAATCCAGCTGCTGCTTCTTCTTCAGATGCTTCTTCTTCCTCTTCTTCCTCTTCTTCTTCCTCTTCAGCTGCTTCAGCTGCTGCTGGAGCTGCTGCTGCAGGAGCTGCTGCTGCCATAGCAGTAGTTTCCATAGCTTCGTCGATGTCAACATCTTCTAAAGCTGCGATTAAAGCTTTGATTCTAGCATCATCAGCTTCGATTCCTGCTGCTTCAATAATACTTTTAACATTTTCTTCGTTAATATCCTTTTCTGCACTGTGCAAAATCATTGCCGCATATATATATTCCATGTTATCACCATTAGTTTGTTTAAATAATATGTTTATACAAATTAAAAAATTTTAAATTAAATTTTAACCAAAGAGAGCGCCTAATCCAGCTGCTGCATCTTCTTCAGATGCTTCTTCCTCTTCTTCCTCTTCTTCTACTTCCTCTTCTTCAACTTCTTCTTCAACTGGAGCTGCTGCTACAGCAACATTTGAAAGTTTATCAGCTAATTCATCGTCAAGTGCACCTGGTTTATCAGCAACAGCTGATGCAATAGCTAACATTTTAGCTTGTGCAAGTCCGATAATTGGTCCTGAAGTTTCAGAAGTTAATATTGCTGCTTCTACACCAACATTGACTGCTTTAGTGTAAGCAAGAGTAATAATTGTGGAAATAGTTTTATCAGTAGGTATAGCTGCATTAACAGATAAATTAAATGCTTGAGCGAATGCGCTTTGAACATCTGCTAATGTTTGTTCTTCGTCGATTGCGAGTACATCAGAAGTATAAACTGCTTCATCTTCATATACTGCTTTTAAATCAATTCCTACTTCCATTGGATTAATATCCAATCTAGCTAAGGTAGCTGCTACACTTTTAGATACTTCTTCACCTGCTTCAACAACAACAGTATCTTTTTGTACAACAATTTTACCTTTATCTATTTTTGCAGGAATTCCAACCTGTTGTAATTCACCTAAAAATGGACCTGGTTCAAAACCGGTGTCTCCTTCAGGTACAACAATATCATCATTAGCAATAGATCCCGGTTTAGCAGGAGCTGAAGTTTTACTATCTTCCAATATTTTGTACAATTTGAAAGGATTCATTTCAGTTGCGATAATTGCAACTTGACCATCCATATGCCCAGATAAATCAACAATGTTGTTTTTACTAGCATTACAATCTTCGAGAGCTAAATCAATAAGGTTTTTCTTAGACATTCTAATAACAGCTTTGTCTTTGAGATTTCTTCTCATTTCTTGGAGCTGTTTTGCTGGAATGTTTAATAAATCTACAATACCAACAACATCATATTTGTCTATGATACCTTTGAGCTCTATAACTTCTTCTTTTTTCCATTCAGCAACATGAGCCATTAGATCACCCTCACAGTTGGACCCATAGTTGTTTTAATAAACATGGATTTTATTTGACTTCTTCCTTTTTCTAAATTGCGGTCTAGGACTGTAAGAACAGTTTCCACATTTTCAGCTATATCTTCCTCGGACATGTCTTGGCTTCCAACAACAATTTGAATAAGTGGTTGTTGTTTTACACCAACTTTGACAGTACTTTGTAATCTATCTAAAAGAGGAGCTAGTTTGATACTTGCTGGCACTGGTTTTGGCATTTTGTTACGAGGACCAAGAATTGGACCTAAGAACCTACCAACGAGTGGCATCATATCAGCTTGAGCTATAAAGAAATCAACAGAGTTTGCAACTTTTTTAGCAGCTTTTCTGTCTTTTCCTAACTCTTCTAAATCTGTTTTATTGATTACAAGATCGAGGCCTGCATCTTTAGCTTGAACAATGAGTTCCCCATCAGCTATGACTCCGATTTTTACCTCTTTGCCACGGCCTTTAGGAAGAGTAACTTCCTCATTAAACCTATTTTCTGGCCTTTTGACATCTAAGTCACGGATATTAATAATAATATCAACGGACTCAGTGAAGTTTCTCGGCTTAGATTGTTCTTTAGCCTCCTTCACCGCATTAACTATATCTTGTGTCATATTCGTCCCCCATGAACATTTTCTGTTCAGTGGTTTATTTTTGGTTTCATGAGAATCGATTGTAAGAAAAAATTCTCCACGATTGCATGAATTAAAAAACAGTATATCAATTATAATCCGTAAATCATAACATCATATACACTGTTACATATTAACTTAAATTTTATTAACTGATATCTATTCAACTAAGATATCATCATATTTTCCAGCATCTACATCTTTTTGTGCTTCTCTTGGGTCTTTACCATCTACAGATAATCCCATACTTACACAGGTTCCCATAACTTCTTTTGTAGCTGCTTTGTAATCGTTGGAAAGTAATGAATCATATTTCATTCTTGCGATTTTTAAAGCGGTTTCTATAGGTAAGTCATTGACAATGTCTAAACCTGGTTCGTGAGAAGCTTTTTCGATGCCTAATTCTTGCATGATTAACGCTGTAGTTGGAGGAGTACCGATTTCAATTTCGAAATCTCTAGTATCTCTGTCAATGATAACTTTAACAGGTACTTTCATTCCTGCAAAGTCAGCAGTTTTATTATTAATCTCATCAACTACTTGCATCATGTTAATACCGAAAGGTCCTAAAGCTGGGCCTAATGGAGGTCCAGGAGTAGCGCTTCCACCTTCGATAAGAACTTCGACTGTATCTTTAGCCATCAGTCAGCCTCCTTTTGAATTATTCTTATTTGATCAGCTTTAACAGTAACCGGAATCGGAACTGCTGCTTCTATTAACTCAAGAACAACTTCTTCACGTGATTCATCAATACGAACCACTTTAGCTCTTTCACCTTTAAACGGACCAGAAATAAGTTCAACAATACTTCCTTTTTGAATTGAGGAAATAATAGGTTCTGGTTTTAAGAATCTTTTTGCTTCTTCAAAGGTAATACCGCCTTTTCCTTCAACAACACCTCTTAAGTGTTGTACTTTTAAGTTAGGATTTCTTAAATCTATTTTTGTTTCAGATTCAACTAAGATATACCCTTTCAAAGATTCAGGTACAAGAATTGATAAAATGCCAACACCAGGCATTTTAGCTTTACGTGCTAAAAGTCTAGCCACATTTCTTTCCTGACCTACAGAGGTTTTAAGAGCATATATGGAACTATTAGTATCTTCCATGAAAAATTCACCTATTTCAATATTCTTATTGTTAATAAAATCATATATTAAGTTAAAAGTTATTATAAAAACAATGTAACAAGATAAAAAAATCTTGCAAAATAGATTTCTATAATATGAATATATCTATAAATAATAGTATATAAAGTTTTCAAAAAAACTAAGTTTTGAAAATAAAAATTAAAATTTTATCATAATTAAATTTTGGATCAATTTTAAAAAAAAATAAAGAAAGGTTTTATAAACCAATTAATTGACCAATTAAAACTACAACAAAACCAACCAAACCAATGATTAAAATACCTAATGCAGTAATTTTAGCAAATTCAAAGTATTCATCAGTATCTGGTTTCCTTGCTACTTTTAATACCCTTTTACTGTCTTTAATAAATTTATCAAAACGTTCTTGTACATTCATTTAAATACCCAAAATAAAAAATTTAGTAAATTATAACAAAATAATAATATATTAATCTTTAATTTACTTCATTAATAAAGTTTTCTATAAAACCGAAAAAAATATAAAAATTTAGAGATGGATTTAGAAAATTCCATCAATAAAGTCATCTAATTGATCACTAGTGGATTGAGCATCACCAGCAGATTCATCATTATCTTCTTCAAAATCGATATTTTGCTCTTCACCATCAGTTTTAATACCTGAAACAACAATGGTTGTTCTAACAGTACTTTGTAATGAAGAGTCGAGTTGAGCACCCCAAATAATATTAGCTTCAGGATCCAATTTATCAGCAACAACCTGCACGATTTTTTCAGATTCATGTAATGTTAAATCTTCACCACTGGAAATGTTAATTAAAGCACCAGTAGCATTGGAAATATCAATATCAAGTAAAGGACTGCTTAATGCTTCATGTACAGATTCTAATGCTCTGTCTCCAGAGTCAGATTCACCCATACCAATCATTGCCATACCTGAACCTTCCATGATACTCTTAATATCAGCGAAGTCTAAACTTACAATACCCGGTTTAGTAATTAATTCAGTGATTCCTTTAACAGCTCTTCCTAAAATTTCATCGGAAACTAAAAATGCTTTAGTCAATGGAAGATTTGGAGCAACTTCTAATAATTTATCATTAGGAATAATAATTACAGTATCAGCTGCTTCCTGAAGTTTTTCTAAACCTTCGTCAGCATTGTTTCTTCTTCTAATACCTTCAGCTGAAAACGGCATGGTAACAACAGCTACGGTTAAAGCACCCAATTTTTTAGAGATTTTAGCGACAATTGGAGCTGAACCTGTACCGGTTCCTCCACCAAGACCGCAAGTAACAAATACCATATCTGCGCCTTCAAGGGATTCTCTTATTTCATCTTCAGTTTCTTCAGCACATTCTTCACCAATAGTTGGGTCTCCTCCTGCGCCTAATCCACCAGAAGTTTTTCTACCTAAGAGAATTTTTTTGTCAGCTTTACTATAATATAAATCTTGTGCATCGGTATTGACTGTAATGGTTTCAGCACCTTCAATACCAATTTCATTTAATCTTGAAATAGTGTTGTTTCCAGCACCACCTGCACCAACAACGAAAATATTAGTTTTTTTGATAAATCCGATGAGATCTTCATCAATATCGGACGTAATAGTTTTTTTGGAATCTACTTTTTCCATTCTTTCTTCAGATTCTTTGATTGCATCATCTATAAATTTCACGAATTAACCCCACATACTCTACTTAAAAATAATTGTTAAATATTTCTGTTTAAACTAATATTTAAATGCAACTATATTTGGAATAAAATTAAAAAATCACTAATTAAATTAACAATTGAGTTAATTATTCCTTCGGCATAGCAATTATTTCATGAATTTTTAAGTTGAATAAATCTTTAGCATTGACAGGGGTTAAAATAACTGCAGTATCCACACCAGAACCTCTACCACCAATAGCTATAATTTTATCGCCGACAGGAATTAAACCAGCATCAGCAGCCATTATTGATATTTCACATGCAACTTTTACACCATGGGAAATCATACGTAATGTATCTGAAACAATATCCAAAGGAGCGAATCCGCCGTATTTATTAGTTACACCACGATTTGCACCACTGAAAGCATGACATCCGACGAAGGTTACAATACCTTTTTCATCCAATTCATCCAACATTTCGTCACTTATGTCCAATTCATTTTCTTCCTTAAAACCTGAATGGTGAGTTACATTAATAATTTTTGCATCGCCGTTTATCTCATTATATAATTTTAATGCGGATTTACCTGTTGCTGAAGCTATAACAATATTATCAATTTCATCAGATTCATCCAATCTTTCTTTTACTGCTTTGACTAATTCATCAGTGTAGTCTTCACCTTCTTTTTCAAAGTATGTTATTTTCATATTAATTCACCTTTAAATATTATTTATTCTTATATATTATTTAAGATAACATGATTGGCGAAAATATAAAACATGTAATCAATGGAGATTACATAGTAATTCCAATAGAAACAGGTTACATAAAACCAAATGAAGATTTAAATTCCATTATAATTCCTGCTCGCGAATTAATGGAAGATGGAGATTATCTAGTAATTGCAGAAACCCCTATTTCTGTTTCACAGGGAAGATTGATTGATGAGGCCGAATACAGCCCATCACTTACTGCCAAATTCCTCACTACGGTTTGGAGCAAATATTTATGGGGATACGTTTTCGGACCATTATTAAAAATTAAAAAAAGAACCATTAAAAACTTAAGAAGATTGCCTGAAGAAACCAAAGCTCATAAAGAAGTAGTTCTACAATTATATGGTTTAAAACATGCTTTAAAGCCAGCTTCAGAAGCGGGAATTGACTTGAGCAATGCTCCCGGAACGTGCGTTTCACTTCTTCCCAAAGATCCAGAAAAGGTTGCATGTGAAATCAAATCAGAAATTGGAAAGGAAGTCTGTGTAATGATTATAGATACAGATGCAACATACATGAAAAACGGGAAATATTTTACAGGTCTGCCAATAGCTATTGACGGAATTGAAGCAGACAAAGGATTTTTCGGATACGTAAAAGGCCAATTGAGCGAAAACATGGGTTCAACACCATTAGGCTGCAGTGAAGAGATTGGTGTTGAAAAGGCTTTAAAAATAGCAAATATAGCTGAAGACTATCAAAAATCATTATCTACAGAAATGAAAACTATTCACAGTGTTAAAGAAGTTTTAGGTACTTCCGAAACAGGAGTAACAATTGAAGCCCTTGACAGCATAACACATACCCCGGCAGTTATCATAAGAAAAATTAACTAACTTTTTATAATAGAAAAAACAAATTAATAATATTATTGTTTAGGGGTAATTCAATGATAAATAATCCAATAGTTAACGATTTTTTAGAACAAATTGTAGATGCTGACGATTTAAAAAATATTAAAGCCATCATCCAAGCATTAATCGACGGGATTGAAACCGATGAAGCAATACATGAGAAAACAGAGATTAAATTAAATACTGTTAGAAAATTACTATACAAATTACATGATGCTTCAATAGCTAATTATAAAAGAAATAAAGACCCTGAAACCCAATGGTTCACATATACCTGGAAATTTGAGAAAGAGGAATATGTTGAAAAAATCACTGAATTCTATACAAAGCGATTAAAAGAAAGACAAGACTTATTAGATGAATTGGAAAATAACTTATATTTCATTTGCTGTATGGATCCAGAACATTTCAAAGGAGATTATGCTGAATCATCAGAATATGAATTCTATTGTCCAATATGTGATTATGAGCTAGAGCCATATGATGCTAAAAAGGAAAAAACTTTATTAAAAAGAAGAATCACAATTGATAAAAAGAATTTCAAGAAATTTGAAGAAGCTATTAATGAATAAATTGATATGATGGAAATTGAAATTCTTAAAAAAGAAAAAACACCACCTAATGTGATAGACCACTCTATAGCAGTGTGTAAAAAAGCATTCAAAATAGCCCAGAATTTCCCCGAAGCTGATATTGAACTTATCAGAAAAGGAGCTTTACTGCATGATATAGGCAGGTCTAGAACTCATGACATCACTCATGCTGTTGAAGGAGTTAAAATTGCTCGCAAATATAATTACCCTAAAGAAGTTTTAAATATTATTGAAAGACATATTGGGGCAGGCATTACTAAAAAAGAAGCTAAATCATTAGGACTTTTTGAAAAATCTTATGTTCCAAAAACTTTAGAAGAAAAAATTGTCGCCCATGCAGACAATCTGATTAGCGGGACAAAGGAAGTTGATGTTGATTACGTAATTAATAAATGGAAATCAAGAATGGATAATCCCGATGACAATATTAAACGTTTAATTAAACTTGATAAAGAATTAATACAAGCTTTTAAGGATTGATTAGGATGAAAGTAATATGCTCAAGTGAAGAATCTTTATACAGGCCGGAGGCTGTAAGATGGAGACAAAGAATGGAACTGATGAAACCTATTGGAGACAGTGTTGTTTTACTCCCGTGCAGTATGAAAAAACCTTATTCCAATTCCAAATCCCATCAAGCTTTTAGAAAAGTTACCCGGTCATTTCAGGAACTTATTGTAACTTCTCCTTTCGGAATCTGTCCAAGAGAGCTGGAAAACACTTTTCCAATACAATCATATGATGTCAGTACTACCGGTTCATGGTCCCAGGATGAAATTAGAGAAAGCGGACAGTTAATTAAAAAGTATTGTGAAGGCAAAAATGTTGTTGCTCATCTTCATGGAGGATATTTGGAATCATGCGAAGCATTTTTAGATGATTTTACACTAACGTGTAAAGATGGAAAGCCAACATCTCCAGACTCAATATATAATTTAAGAATGGAACTGAAAAATCATACAAAAATTAAAAGAAGAGATAAAGTTTTAAATGAGCTCAGATCAATAGCTGTCTATCAGTTTGGACCTGAAGCATATGACTTTATTCCTGACGATGTTAAAACAAAAGGCAGATATCACAAACAAATCATGGTTAATGGAAAACAGATTGCCATGTTGAACAAAGATTATGGCCTTTACCGTTTAAATTTAGCTGGTGGAGAAATTCTAAAAGATTTGGGCATCAATATTGTTAACATTGACTTTAATTTAGAAACAAATACTGTTTTTGCTCCCGGAATTAATAAGGCATCCCACAATATCATCCCAAATGATGAAGTGGTTGTTGTGAAGGATGATGAAGTGGTTGGGGTTGGCAGAGCCATTTTAACAGGTCGTGAAATGGAATTATGTTCAAATGGCATTGGTGTTAAAATAAAACATCGTGTAAAATAATTTTTCAAAAACAATAATATTAAATATTTTAAATTATCAACATAAAATATGTTAGTTGTTATATAAATTACTAATTTTATTATATTATGAGAGGTGACATATATGTCTGAAGAATTAGTCGATTCAATTAGAGATGCAGTTTCTGTCATTAACGATCCACACATGGGCGTAAGTATTGTTGACATGGGAATTGTACAGAATATTAGTGTAGAAGGCGATGAAGCAACAATTGTTATTAAACCAACCAACCCTGGTTGTATGAGTGTTACTCGTATTGCTGCAGATGCAAAAACCCAAGCTGAAAAAGTTGAGGGAGTATCTAAAGTAACTATTATTGTTGAAGGCCATGTTATGGCAGATTCAATTAATGAAATGATTAACAGATAATTACAAATCTAAACACCACACAATTACCATCGGTTCAAGTTAGTTGAATGTAATTAACTTGAAATTTTTAATTTTTTATTAAAAAACAATGGAAAACCAAAACATTTATATATTAATGAAAACCAAAAATATATTTGTTGTTACATAGGCTAGTGGCACAGCTTGGTTAGCGCGCTCGGCTGATAACCGGGAGGTCATGGGTTCGAATCCCATCTAGCCTACTTTTCTAAACTATTTTTTAAGGATTTTTCATTTTTGTGATAATTTTATCAAAAATTTTTTTTATCAGTAATTTTTTTTCAATGCCAATCATATATTTTAAATACTACAACCAACATAATATAACTTAAATGTACAAAAAAGTGTAATAAGGGATAAAAATGTGGGAAATAATACAAGAAAAATTTAAAAAATATCCTGCCAGAATACGTGTTGCAGAAAAAATGATTGAATTAGGCCTTTCAGTTAATGAAGATGGTAAAATATACTGCGGTGATTTAAAAATAAGTGATAAATCATTGGCCACAGCAGCAGATGTTGATAGAAGAGCTATTAAATCAACCATCAACGTAATTATGGAAGACAAACAACTATTTGATTTATTCAATAATATTATCCCTGCAGGAACATTGCTTAAAAACATAGCAAAAATAGTAGATTTGGGTGCAATAGAAATCGAAGTCGGATCAGATAACGAAGGAGTACTTGCTGCAACAACAGAATTAATTTCAAAAAATGGAATAAACATAAGACAAGCTTATGCCGAAGACAATGAAATGCAAAACTTTCCCATACTTACAATAATAACGGAAAGTCCTATAAATGGTGATTTGTTAAGTGAATTTTTAAAAATAAAAGGTGTCAATAGAGTATCAATCTATTGATACAAACCGGATTCCCTTCTTGCTTTTTCCATTTCTTTATCTTCTTCTTCAAGAATATCCAACAATTCTTCCCAAGCATCTAAAGATTCTTTAGCAGCTTCTTCAGATAATTTTTCAATAGCATATCCCGCATGGATTAAAACATACTCACCAACTTCCACATCCGGAAGTAAATCCATTTTAGCAGCTTGTCTTGCTCCACCAAAATCAGCATATAACACATTTTCTTCTCTATCAATTTTAACAATTTGTGCAGGCGCTGCAATACACATATTTTTTCATCCCCTCAATAATTTTAAATTAATTAATACATAAAATATATTATTAATTATTATATAAAATTAACTAATAGGTGATAATATGGCAGATATTGTGATTGGATCAGGTCCAGCAGGAAGGTTAGGTTCTTATGAACTCGGAAAACTAGGAAAAGATGTTATTTTAATTGAAAAAAATCATATAGCTGGAACCTGTTTAAATGAAGGATGTATGGTTATTTGTGCGTTAAATGATATTGCAAAATTTATTGATTCAAACAGACGTTTTAACGAGTACGGATTTATTAAAAGCCAAATTGATGTCAGCTATGAAAAAATTGTATCCAAAATAACCGAAACACAGGAATTTTTAAGGGAATTAAACCAGATGGAAAACGAAAGTGTGGGAAATAAAGTTATTTATGGAGAAGCCAAAATCAACGAAGATACTGTTGAAGTTAATGGTGAAAGTCTTGAATATGATAACTTGTTAATTGCAACAGGAGCAAGACCACATATTCCTGATGTTAAAGGCAGTGAATACGGATTGACCAATAAAGATATCTTAAAAATCGACGATATTCCTGAAAAACTAAACATTGTTGGAGGAGGAATTATCGCCTGTGAACTGGCTAACATTTTCTCAACATTGGGCAGTGAAGTTAATGTTATCGTTAGAAGTGAATTTTTAAAAGAAATTGATTCTGATATCAAAAACTACATATTAAAACATATTATGCCTCAGGTCAATATCCTAGAACATTCAGACATTAGTGAATGTGGCAAAAATAAAGTGGTTCTTGGAAATGGTGACGAACTAGAGGGAATACCATTTTTTGCAACAGGAAGAATAGCCAATTCTGAAATTGCACAGGGTTTTGTTGATATCAATCCGGACAATACCATTAAAGTCAACGAATTTATGCAAACTTCCCGAGATAATGTATATGCTGCAGGTGATGTTGCCGGAGGTTGGCAGCTAACCCCAGTAGCTAGGATGGAGGGCATTTGTGCTGCAAGAAATATGGCAGGATACCTGAATAAGATAAGTTACAATTCAATTCCTCAAAGCATAAGTTTGAGCAATGAAGTAAGTTTTGTTGAAAATGAAAAAATCAGTGATGATGTTAAAACCGAAACCATTACCCTACCTGCAATAGCCGGGCCTAATTCCTTTTGGAAAATATTGACAGGAGACACAGGTTTGGCAAAAATAGAATTTGACAGTGAAAACAACAGAATTAAAAAGATAAATTCCATATCACCATCATCAGTAAGTGATGTTGCATATTTATCCTATCTGATGAGAATAGATTCCCCGTTAGATGAATATTCTAACTTTTTGGAAATACATCCATCCAGCGATACGAATTATAAAATTATTAAAAATTTGTGGTTATAATCTATTTACCACAAATATCTATTATTTTTTGTGCCAGACTATTTTTAGCATCCAATAATTCTTTAGCATACATATCTGCACTGTTTTTCATTGAATCGTAATTGTCAAAAGCTGATAAAATAGTTTCATTTGCATCTTCAATGTCGGTTTCCAAAATAGCTCCCTTAAAGATGCCTGCCATATTGTGATATCTTCCCCATTTAATCTTGGTTACTGTAATAATAGGAACTTCACAGGCCAAAACCTCTTCAATCATGACCCCGTCATCAGTTAACACTGCCAAATCCATATAATCATAAAGATGATTAATCCAATCTATGAACCCTACATAAATAATCTTGTCTTCATCAATCAAATCCAAATACTCATCATACATAGGATATCCGATTAAAACAACATTATAATCATCAGTGAAATCGGCAAAATTAGATGCGGATTCAATCATTCCTTTAAAAAGAGAAGACCCTGAAGAAAATAAAATAGTTTTTTTGTTTTCATCAAATAAAGGATATTCTTTAAGTTTTTCCAATGCAACAGCACCATTTCCAGAGCCCACATTATCATCTAACGGATAATATGTTTTAGATAAATTTTCAGGCAAAACATCTTCCCTGAACAAATAATATTCAGGCAGAAGTATACAATGATTTAATCTAGGACATACCTTCATATCCAAAGGAGTGCAGCATAATGTAACACAAGGTTTTCCAGCTAATTTAGAACCAACACTAGCTACGATAGCTCCTCCACCAATAACACCCACAACAAAATCAACATCCAATTTTTTAATTAAATTTCTTGATTTGAAAGTAGCTACAAACATTTTTAAAGCAGCTTTAATTGAAGATAATTTAGTTGCAGCATGTCCTCCGGCTTGAGGAATGGAAATTTTATGCCATTCATATCCTTTCTTTTTGAACAATATTCCTGGTGCTGACTCATCAAGTGCAATTTCACATTTAACCCCCTTATTTTCAAGAGCAGAAATTAAATTTAAAGCAACGACGGCATCTCCACCCAATCCTCTTCCCGTGATGACAACCAATGCCCGCACTAGGAATCCCTCCTAAGGGATTGAGATTCTCTATGAACAAATCCTTCAGTGTGAATTGCATAAGGATTATATAATAATCTTCTAAATCCTAAAGAAATTAAAAGGTCACTTGTGACTTCATATTGTTTATCTTTAAGAATCCATTTGCGCAATAAATCACCTAATCCTCCACCGGTCAAAACATCCATCATATAATCACCAAATGTCGGATCAAGAATTCTTAAACGTTGTCTGAAGAATACTTTAAGAGTGGTTCTTCTAACAAATGCAGTGAAACAAACAGTAATTATTGAAAGTAAAATTACCCACCATACTCCGCCAGTTAAATAAAATGCAACACCCAAAGCTACAGCAAAGGTATGGTTTCCAACTTCACCCATCATTATTTTTCCAAGGAAATCCAATGGAGAGTAAGCCAGACAGACAACTAATATTAATATCGGAGTATATGTTGCCGGAAGCTCATTTACAGTAGGTGAACCTACAATAAGCATGAATATTATTGTAATAATAGACATTACCATTGTAACCATTGCACAGGATCCTGGCTGCATATCTGAAATATTCAACGGCTGTATTAATAATGCAATAAAAATTGAAGAAATTCCCAATCCATGAATAAAACCGACAATTATTACAAGAATCATACCAATTCCTCTTGAAAATTGACCAATTTCCATATTCATGAAACTAAATTTCCTTCTACCAAATATGTCATCAATAAAAGCGAACAAACCAATGATTAAAACAAGATTATTATATTTTGGTAAAAAATATAATGATAAAATAATGAATGGAATAATTCCAACTCCACGAGGGATTCCTCCCCTCACATTAGGAAACAGATTACCCAAATATCCCCGTTTACCGAGAAATCTAAATATTACATCTACAAGTGCGGTTCCTAATGCACAAACAATAAAAATAAAAATAAATACATAAACCATCGATGTGTACATAATAATTTCTCACAATATTTATTACTTATAAGTTATAATTATAATCCTATATAAAATCTATGATATACTATATCTTAAAATAGCTGCAATACCACCTAAACTTTCCAATTGCTTGCCTCCATCATGTTCACAGCTGATAACCATGACTTCTCCCTTCATATTTTCGACCATATCCATCTGCTGGCCCAAATTATTTGTAGCAACCATCTTATCCAATATTAATAATTTATCGACAGCACCCAAATTTATAGCATTAGTAGTCTCATCTAAACCATATGCGACCTTTGAAGAATTTTGACCTATTTCTTCAAGAAGATTATTTACAGCCATCATCTCACTGGCTACCCTATTTTCAACAGTCAATTTCTCAACTGTCCCTTTCTTTAAAACTTCATGTATTCCAACTCTTCCGCCAGTACCTGTACTTTCAATTATGGATTTGGAAGCAAGATCCTTATGTTTATCCTTAATGTAATCATAAAAATCATTTTTATAAAATCCCGGTCCTGCAATAATAATATTTTGAATTGAATCAAATTTATTTATTGATTCTATTATGCTTTCATAGAATTTAATAATGTTTTTATCCCTATTTTTATCAACAATACGTTTTCCTGAGATGTTTCCTTTAATCGGACCATAATATTCAATTCCAAACTGTCTCATCAAACCTAATGTAGCAGTATCATCTTCAATGACAACAATGATTGCAGACAATTTTTTGGAAGCATCAACCGCCTGTTTTAATCTTTTCAATGCCCATTTAGGCCATTTCCCTTTTTTTATTGTCAGAGGAGTATTCAGTTTGACTTCCAGAGTGTGATGTGAGCCCAAAGGGATTAAATCTTCAGGACCCCGTGTAATAACTCCCGTTAATCTTAATTTTCCAGTGAATAAATGAAAATTAATACCTTCCACATCAATACCTAAGTAAAATGTTTTTTTAACACCCCTATCGCTCCTTAATTTATCACCAGTGTTATCCTGAATACGACGAGTTGTTTTAGATGAAACATTATCCTTAACTTCAACAATATGGGACAAATGCCACAAATCATCCAGAGTTTCCGGAATGACTTCAATAACTCCTTCTTTTGTATCTTGCTTAATGATTTTCATTGTATTAATTATATATATGTAATGTTTATTAAAGTTATTAATATGAAAATTGGAATAATAGGTGGAACTGACGGTTTAGGAAAAACTCTAGTTTATTATTTTAGAGATGAATTTGAAGTGACTATAACCGCAAGGGACCATGAAAAAGGTCGCAAAGTTGCAGATGAGCTAAATGTTGAATATATTGAGTCAAATATTGAATTAGCTAGAATGAGTGATATGCTGATAATATCTGTTCCAATTAATGTGACAACATCAGTTATCAAGGAAGTCGCTCCGTTCATGAAAAAGGGCTCAGTAATGATTGATGTTACATCAATAAAAGAAGAACCTCTAAAGGCCATGGAGGAATACCTGCCGGAAAATGTTGAATACATTCCAACCCACCCAGTTTTCGGTCCAAGAACAATGGAAGTGGACAATCACGTAATTGTCTTAACAGCTCCCGAAAAAGGCGAATGGTATAAAAAAGTATATGATTATTTAGCAAGCAGAAACATGAGAATAATAGAAACTACTGCCGAACACCATGATTTTATGATGAGTATAGTTCAGGTTTTAACTCATTTTTCATTTATTTCAACAGCTTCTGCAATGGAAAAGCTGAAAGTTAACATCTCAGGAACTGAAGATTATGAAAGTCCGATTTACAACCTGATGATTGATATGATTGCCCGTATAACTTCACAAAATCCGTATTTAACTTATTACATCCAATCAATGAATAACAATGGGACCAAAGTTAGAACTGCATTTAGTGAAGCTGTAAATGAACTTAAAGATGCAATTGAATCAGAAGACAGTGACAAGTTTGTTGAAATAGCTATAAGAGCTACCAAAAATATGGGCGATACTCAAAACGCATTGGGAAGAAGTGACAAGGCAATCAGTGCCCTAAGCCATGAATATAGTCTATTATTTGACTCCATTGGAAAGGAAATGGCTCTTAGACATATCTATTCAGGAAAAGTCCATATTGGAGTTTTAGAAAAAGTAGACGGTAAAACTGCAGTTTTGGATAATGGTACAAAACTCAGAATTGCGAATATCCATGTTTTAAGTGATGAAGAGTTATACCAATGGAAATTGGAAAACATTAAGCAAAAACATGCAATAATCAGTTGCATATTCAGTGAAAATGTAACTCCAAACATCATTGTTGAAACCCTGGAAAGTGTAGAAGATGTTGTAAGTGTAGTCCTGACTGACATTTACAAAGGTCCGCAAATTGAAGAAGGGTATAAAAGCCTGACATTTGAAGTTTATGCACTGTCAAAAGAAGCCATAGACAATGCTAAAAATATTATAACAGGATTTGGTGGAGTTTTAAGATAGCACTTTTTCAAAATCCTCAGATTAACTGCTTAACTCTATGCCAATTTCAAAAGCCCTTTATAATATATGATACCATTTGATCTACCATTAATTTTAAGTTCATCGTCAGATGAATTATTCCGCAATCTTTCTTGAAGTGGAAATTACCACACCCCCATTTAACATTTTAAGCAAATCTTCAGATTGATTGATATAATGGTGAACAGACTTTTTAAAATAACCAAAAATTTAAATTTCAATTCAACATATTGTTTCATACCCAACAGAATCTGCACCTCCCCAAGATGATTTCATGAGTTGTGCATTATCCTTTTCTATTAAATGAATATTTATACAATATGTGAAATAGCATTTTAATACAGTACATCAAAATTTGATAAGAAATATTAAACAGTCGACTAATTTTATTAATTTTTAATAAAATATTATCATAAATTTTAAATTATTTTAATTAATTAAAAAATAGAAACTTTTTTTTACAATCAGATATATAAAAACCAATTTAATTTTTTTTATTAATGAATATTTACCATTTTGTTCAAATATAAAATTTATTTTTTGAACAAATACATCATTTTTTAAAATAATAATACTTACAAATACATAAAAAAATAAAAAATACTAAAGCATATTGCAAAAAAATGTAAAGATTTATATATGAGTTATTATAAATTGCTAATTGTAAATAATTAAATTTATTTACGGAATGATAGTTCATCTATCGTTTTTAGAATTTATATTAAGGAATTTTAAAAATAATGGGGGTAAATAGAATGAAATCAAAAACATATGTATTTACAATATTGATAATGTTTTTCTTAACCTTATCATGTGCATATGCTGCTGAAAATCAAACAGCGGATAATACATTGTTATCTAGTCCTGTAGATAATGTAGATTTATCTTCTCCAGTTGATAGTGAATTATTAGGTTCCGCACCTAGTAGTAATGGGATAAATTATGAGGATTTAGTTATTAAAGACATAAACTTTACAGGCGATAGAGCTAATCTACATATTGAAGGTTTTAGTCAAAATGGTTTAGAAATGTCCGATTTTACTATGTCCATAGTACCTGCTTCAGATTCATCAAACCTTGATTTGAAAATGAATATACCTGCAGTTAATTATATGGACTTTGATAAAAAAACATTTTTCACCTTTAAAAACCTTGATTTATCTATATTGCCTAGTTCAGATCCACAAAGCCTTGAGTTTTCAGCAATTATGGATAGTCTAGAATTAATAACTGGAATGAATTATGTAAACTTAAATGATCTTAATTTGTTTTTCAAATCCTTCCCTGATAAAGGTGTACAGTTAGATATTGATATGGGTAAATTTATGTATAACAATTTTAATGATACAAGTTTTGACTTTGATAATCTTAACTTTAGAATGGGATTAGGATTAAATGGGCAAGCTTTAACTACAACAGTAATTTTACCTACATTAAATCTCGTGACCGGTGCAAATAAAATAAATTTAAATGATTTAAATTTAAATATCGCATTACCTGATTTAAAATTATCAAATCTTGATTTATCTATAGTCATGCCATATTTCCATTTCGCAAACGAAGATACAATTATTGACATGACCGATGTAGATGTATCACTCGAACCTATATTAAATTCAACTAGTTTCAATTCAATTATCCGTATGGGTACCCTTGGCATAACTGGTGTAAATTCTACTGGGGAATTGTTCCCACTTTTAAATGTTTCAAATATGGACTTTGAAAACTTCACTACTGGATTGAATTTGTCTAGTGTTGACTTGTCTGGTATTATATCCACAGTAGATATTTCTAAAATGGATTTATCCAAACTTGTCCACTATTTGAGTTCAGGATTTGATATTAAAACATATACAGATAATATGCCAGATCAATACAAAAGTTCTTTAGACTTTAATGGTGTTGATCTTTCTAGTACAGGTTTATCAGGTTTTAATTTATCAGATATAGGTAGTATATTTACAAATATGGACTTTTCAAGTATAGGCTCAAGTACTCTTGACTTAAGCGGATTATTTAAATCAGCAGGCATTAACATTTCTGACTTCGGTATTGATATGTCAAAATATAATATATCTTCAATCTCCATTTCAGAAATTAGTGATATAATAGGTGACCCTAATTTCAATAAGTCTGCTATTTTCTCTAAGCTAAACTTGACCAATCTTGATTTAGGCGGTTTTGACATAGGTGAAATGATAAAGAACTTTAATTTATCAAGCATGGACTTTTCAGACATTTTAAAAGTGTTCAACATAACTGGCTTTAATTTAACAGAATTCATGAAAGGATTTGATTTGGATAAATTATTAAAATTATTCATGAAGCAAAATGCTCCGGATAATGGAACAACTCCTGATTATCCTGCTCCAAATTATAGACCAGTTAAAAATACATACTATAATGCTGCTTCAAAAACCTATACAGTTACTCGCCTCTCCGATAACCAATTAATTTGTAAAGCAAACCTATTCATACTTGAATACTTAAACAAATTGTTTAACATGACTTTCATTAATGGACACTTAAAAGTATACATTGATGGTAAGTTAGTATTCGAAGGTGATACAACTGATGATTTAACACAAGTAATATTTGAAATCATTGACGAATATCTTGGAGAACATGAAATAACTGTAGAATTCACAAACAGCGAAGGAAAATCCAACAAATATAGTGAAAAAATAATAGTGGAATAACCATTCACTATTATTCTTATTTTTTTTTAAAATTATAATTTAAACTCTTCTAAAAACCCTATAAATAAATCAAAAAATAACGAGTAATCATCACTGAAAGTAAAATCTTTTCCCTCAAAAATAAAAACAGTCAAATCTTCAATTTTATCCTTAAGGGGAAGAGTATCAAATTCAATGGAATAATAAATATTATCTGAATCGCTTACAATTAATGTTTTTGCTTTAATGTTAGTTAACTGATCTTCTACATTGTAGTGTAACATAGCATCATTTCTAAATTTCAAATCATAAACATCCTTAAATAAACCTTCATCAACAAATTCTTCCATAAGTCCATCAAGTTCTCCCAAAGTCAAATCTTGAAATACTCTTTTAGGAAATATCTGGGAATATAATAATCGGTTGATTGAAACCATAATTTCAGACAAATTTTGACTATAGATATCATCATTATAATAATCATCAGATGATAAGATTATAGAATCAATGACTTTAGAAATGATATAACGATAACCATTTGTTTTAAATGAGCTGTATCCAACCATTAAAAACCCCATTTCATCAGGATATTCGCATGCCCACGTATAAGCTTCAAAACCCCCAAATCCAACGCCCAAAATACCTAGGACTTTAGTTATGTTAAATTTTTCGGCCAGAAATTTTCTCTTAAAGTTAACACAATCCTTAATGGAATATTGGGGAAAATCATATTTTAAATTGGTTGTAGATGGTGAACATGATTCGGAAAATCCTAAAGATGTAATTGAAATATAAAAAAAGTTATAATCCGATAGAATACTATTCTCACCAACCAAGTGATATAAATCATCCAAAGATGAACAATCACCTGTAAATCTATGACAAAATACGAAAGCATTGATAATATTGCCTTCATCATCATATTTTGGAGTTCCTCTGGTAGTATATTGTACCTGCACATCCTTAAGGACACGACCATAATCAAATTTGAATTCTTCCATAATATATGTTTCAGAATTAAATTTAGAATCATTCATCATATCACCATATCTTAATTTTATTTGAACAGAACTGCATATAAGAATACAAATAAATTTAATTTCAGATATTACTATTATAGTTTATAGTCATATATTAAAATTATCATGAGATGAGCGAACAAATACTCAATTCCGGCATGATACACCCCACAGTATAATATGAAAAAAAAACACCAACTGTTTTCCCATCCATCCCACAACATAATGTTCGTTTTTAATCGAACAAATATTAAAGTAATAAAAAGTAATTAAATTTTAAAATTAAATATAAAGATATAAAAATAATTTATTAAATTAAAAATAAAATAAATAACTTTAAAAATAAAAAATAAATTAAATTAAATTAATATTATAAAAACAAAGCTTTAAAAAATTGTTTTAAAAAAATTTCATAACCGAAACCTTTATATAGTAAGACTTACACACTATATGTGTCAAAGTTAAACTGACGAGGTTACAGAAAAATGTAACCAAAATTTCTTATCATACTAATCAAACTTACGGAGATGATAACTATGGCTCAAAATGAAAAAATATTAAAAGTTGCAGAAGCCCTTTCTCAAAGAGAAATCGGGCAAGGAATTGCAAGAATCGATCCTAATATAATGAGCGAATTAGGATTAAATGAAAGAGATATAATTGAAATCAACGGTTCTAAAAAAACCGCAGCTATAGTACTTCCTTCACAGACTGACATAGGACTTGGAATTATAAGAATTGACGGATTAGTCCGTAAGAATTCTGGAGCTACCATAGGTGGCGAAGTAACAATCAAAAAAGCTAAAGCTGTCGAAGCTAAAAAAGTAGTTTTAGCACCAACTGAAGATAATATTCGTGTACAAGGAGATGTGCGTAGTTTATTTATGGGTAAAGTAATGATGAAAGGAGACATTATCGGATCCCAAATCAGAGCTCCAAGACCAAATACAGGATTCAACAGCATATTTGATGAATTAATGGACTTTACCCCTGCAATGAGAGAAATAAGATTCGCAGTATTGTCAACCCAACCTGGGGGAATTACAGTTGTTGGACAAAATACAGAAGTGGAACTTCATGAATCCCCAGCAGATGTAAGCAAACTCGAAGGTGTAACAAACCTCGTAGATGTAAGTTATGAGGATGTGGGAGGTCTTAAAGAAGAAGTTAAAAAAGTCAGAGAAATGATTGAAATTCCTCTTAAAAGACCAGAACTATTTGAAAAATTAGGAATTGCACCTCCAAAAGGAGTATTGATGCACGGTCCTCCAGGAACAGGTAAAACATTACTAGCTAAAGCAGTGGCTAGCGAGAGTGATGCTCATTTCATATTAATCAATGGGCCTGAAATCATGAGCAAATATGTTGGCGGATCTGAAGAAAATCTGAGAGAATACTTTGAAGAAGCAGAGGCAAATTCCCCATCAATCATATTTATTGATGAATTGGATGCAATTGCTCCGAAAAGAGAAGATACAAATGGTGAAGCTGAAAGAAGAACAGTTGCACAACTTCTAACATTAATGGACGGTCTTAAATCCAGAGGTCAGGTTGTAGTAATCGGCGCAACAAACAGGCCGGATTCACTTGATCCTGCACTCAGAAGACCAGGAAGATTCGACCGTGAAATAGAAATCGGCGTTCCTGATGCTGATGAAAGACAGCAAATATTGGAAATTCACACAAGAAACATGCCAATTGACGAGGATGTTGATTTAGATAAGCTTGCAACTACAACCCACGGATTTGTAGGGGCAGACTTAGAATCATTATGTAAAGAAGCAGCAATGAGAGTAGTCAGAAGAATACTTCCCGAAATCAAAAACGATGACGAAGAGATTCCTGAAGAAGTCCTCAAAAAAATCATTGTAACAAATGATGACTTTAAATCAGCATTAAAAGAAATTCAACCTTCTGCCCTTAGAGAAGTTCTTGTACAAGTTCCAGATGTAAGCTGGGAAGAAGTTGGTGGACTTGATGAAGCCAAACAGGAATTGAAAGAAGCAGTAGAATGGCCTTTAAAATATCCTGAAAACTTCCAAAAATTAGGTGTAAAACCTCCGAAAGGAATATTACTCTACGGAATTCCAGGAACAGGTAAAACATTACTTGCAAAAGCAGTAGCCAGTGAAAGTGAAGCAAATTTCATTTCAGTTAAAGGTCCTGAACTCCTGTCCAAATGGGTTGGAGAATCTGAAAAAGGAATAAGAGAAGTATTTAGAAAAGCAAAACAAACTGCTCCAACTGTAATATTCTTCGATGAAATTGATTCAATAGCCAGTACAAGAAGCGAAAATGACACTGACAGTGGAGTTACAAAAAGGGTGGTTAATCAATTATTAACTGAAATGGATGGTTTAGAAGAGCTTGAAGACGTTTCAATCATTGCAGCAACCAACAGACCGGACATTATTGATTCTGGTTTAATGAGACCTGGAAGATTCGACAGACATATTAAAGTTGATACACCATCCGAAGAAGCTAGAATTGCAATATTTGAAGTTCACACCAAAAATATGCCTCTAGCAGATGATGTTGACATTAAAAAATTAGCAAAATCAACCGACGGATATGTCGGAGCAGATATCGAAGCCGTATGTCGTGAAGCAGCAATGCTCACATTAAGAAACGATATAGAAGCTTCCGAAATTCCAAATAAATATTTCAAAGAAGCCATAGAAAAAGTAAAACCTGCAAACAATGCAGATGATCAGTTAGTCCAATATATGTAAGGAAGCACCCCACTTCCTTACATCCTCCTATTTTTTAGGCAATATTTCATCACTGGACCTTATACTATAACAGTAGTATTGTGCCTTGTATTCAATAAATGGAAATACAGGCCTGCCAACACCATATTTAGGATTATATCCAAAAATATTAATGTATTCTGCCAAATCATTACGTTCTCTTTTTAATGCCTTAGTAACTTCAAATAAAGCCTTTGTATCGTCAATAGCTCTGTGGAAATTAACCTCATCAATACCATAATAATGCACGGCATCAATTAATTTATGAGGATATTTTTTTCTGTCCTTGAAAACAGTAACAGTATCTAACCAATTCAAATTAGCTACAATTTCATCGGCTTCTGTTGGATAATGTCTTTTAAGCAAAGAATAAATAAATGATAAGTCAAACTGGGCATTATGAGCAACCATCAGTGTGTTTGGAGTTAATCTCTCTTTTAAATCCTGAGCAATGATTTTTTCATCAACCCCCTCATTTTCAAGCATCTCATCAGTAATCCCCGTAATTCGAGTAATTCCATAAGGTAACTTTTCATTAATTTTAATGAATTTGTCATATTCCTCAGTTATTTCACCATTTTCAAGTGTGAACATTGCAAGTTCAATAATTTTACAAAAATTAGAATTTAAACCTGTAGTTTCTGTGTCAAAAAATATAATCTTAATATAAATGCCCCCTCAATAGAAATATTTGAAGTCAAATAATATTTAAAAATATTGAAAATTTAATAATAGAAACAAAATAATTTAAAAAATAATAATTAAAATTAGTAAAAAATAAAAATAGAGAGCATATTTTAATTCATCTTAAATATATAAAGTACATATTTGTATAATAGATGATTTCACCCAATTCATCAATATTCAGCTATTTTCATCCAACAATTAAAATTAATGCAAGCAACCACATACTTTCAGGAACCTTTTTAAATCATATTGGTGTATAATATATATTACATAATGAAATTGGAGGAGTTAAAATTAGAAAATTATACGTATTAGGAATATTCCTATTTATTTTTATAAGTATTTCTTGTGTATCTGCAAGCGATAACATGAATGCAACAGCAAATATAGGTTCGGATATTCCAATTGACAATATATCCATACCTGGAACATATGACGATTTGAATACAGACATTCAAAACCTTCATTCCGGAGATGTTTATAACATTACAAAAGACTATAAATTTGACTCAAAAAGTCAAACAATAATATTGCAGGACCGCATTATTACAATTTTTCAGGACAATATTGTAATTAATGGAAACGGTTTTACAATTGATGCCGGAGGATCCCAAAACTTTGCGATATTTAAAGTCCTGGGAAACAATGTAACCATCAACAATCTGAAATTTGCAAACAGTGACCCCAGCACCATTATGGGTCCCACCATTTTTGACAATTGCCGTTACCAAAAGGTTTTAAGTCCAATATGCTGGGAAGGAAATGACGGTACAATAGAAAATTGTAATTTTTATAACAATTATGCCGTAAATGGAGGATCAATAAGCTGGACAGGAAACAACGGAAAAATAGACAATTGTCAGTTTATCAACAGCACCGCAAGAGGAGTAGGTGGCGCATTATACATTGGGGGAGCAAATAATACTATATCCAATTGTATAATGATTAATTCCACTTCACAATTATCCGGAGAAGCAGTATATATAGACCGCAATCGTAAAAACATTACATTTACAAATTTTACATGCCCCAATGAACTTCAGATTATTGATGGAGTAGCATTTAATATTGATGTGAATTATCTTTTCTATTCATATAAGATTCCTGTATGGGGTAATATATCTACAGGGAATAGTTATGAATTGGATGTTATTCCTTTAATATACAAATCTATTGTGTGCGGTGGTTTAAATAATATTGATGATGATTTTAATTATTTTGCTCAATATTTTAATGAAACTGATGATTTCATTTTGAATTTTGCTGCATATGAGGAAATATCTGATTATGTTTATTTGGACAAATTTTACAAAGATATGTTGAACTTTAAAATAGATTGGATTGAATCATTCCATATTGATATGCCTTCCCCACCTGTTTTTCACTTTGGTTTTGATTATCTTAAATCAATGTCTTTTTCAAACATAACGGATTTCAATCAGATTTTTGATTGTGTACTTCATGAAAACTATAAATTCAGCCTTACACAAAATCTCATCGGTTTTGTTCATGATGTCTATGATTATTCTGAAATTTCTTCGGTTAAAGGATGGGATCAATGGTTTGACACAGATAAAGGTGCTGATATCTTTGTAAATAATTTTGAAGTTATTTTTACAGACAAGATAACTGCCGTATCTGATGTTTGTTGGAGACCAAATATATCCGGTTTTGATTCAATTATTATAATGGGTAACGGTTCAACAATTGATGGTGATTCCAAAGATGACCATGGTGAGAAAAAATGGGTTGAAATGGCCGGTGACCCCAATACCATATTTGCGGCTTATGATTTGACTGTTAAAAACTTCAATACTGCGGTTGAATGTTTTGCAGGGCAATGTTATTTCAACAATGTTCGCTTTGATAGCAATCATATGGACTATACATTTGAAAGGGATTGGGGTGCCGCAATTATAAATACAGGTGTTATAATATGTGATAACTGTACTTTCGCAAAAAATTATGCGAAAAATGGTGGTGCAATATTTAACCAAGGACATCTGTTTTTAAACAATTGTACATTCCGGGGAAATACGGCATATGGAAAAGGAGATAATGTCTGTGTAGGTGAAGGAGGACATACATACATTAACGGTAAAAATATCTTGAGTGACACAAGCATTGTCTATATTGCTGAAAGCATATCCATAGGAGAAAGTACTATAATGTGTGTACTTGCTATAGCATTAACAATAACTGCAGCTATTGCTGCGACAGTAGTTAGCGGCAATCCATTTGTAGGAGCAGCTGTAGGGGGAGTTGTAGGTACGGTAATGGGTCTTTCCACTGCAGGAGTGATTATTTCAGAAACTTATGACGCTAATTATGATAGGACGGACATTTGTCTGTGTGGTGTTATAGTAGGTGCTTCTATAGGCATACTAAGTGGAATTCTTGCATGTGAACTGAGCATATACGTAGCTGCCGGAGCCGAAGCTGTAGTCGGATAAATCATCCATTGAAGAAATATTTATTATTTCTTCTTTGTTTATTATTTAAAAAAAGGGGAAAATATGGAAATATATGATGAAATATGGATGGATATGATGGAAATTATTTGCTCTGAAGAGTAACAGGATTTCATGAAAATGAAACATATACCTGCAAACAAAAATGGGAAATACAAGTTTTAAAAACAGTTTTAGTTTTTAAAAATTTTGTCGACTCCCCAAATATATTAACCATCATAACCAAAAATTCTATTAATGAAAAAAATTTATTTTATTTTGCCAATTCTTGCAGGAATATTATTCGGATCCTGTGGAATTTTCGTTAGATTTCTGACTCAAAATGGAATGGACAATACAACACTATTATTTACAAGATTTTCAATTTCAATCATCATAATGCTAATCTTTATTCTAGCAACCGATAAAAACCTGCTTAGAATAAAATCAGATGAATTAAAAATCATTATAATAGCTGCAATTAACATATTAGCACTTAATTTATGCTACAATGTTTCAACAAATACTGTTCCATTATCTCTTGCGGCAGTACTTTTAAGTCTGGCGCCAG
This sequence comes from Methanobrevibacter sp., assembly GCF_045646045.1. Lineage (GTDB taxonomy): Archaea > Methanobacteriota > Methanobacteria > Methanobacteriales > Methanobacteriaceae > Methanocatella. The sequence continues at coordinate 26,762 of NZ_JAZRJY010000126.1, forward strand.
TGTTTGTCATTATTTTTGCATACATTGCATTTAGAGAAAGGATAACCTCTAAAAAAATTATTTCAATGCTTTTAATAATTATAGGATGCAGCTTAACGACAGGACTTCTGGAAGGAAATGTTTTTAATATAGGATGGATTGGAATCTTAGCAGGAATCGGTACTGCATTCTTTTGGGCAAATTACAATGTTGCATCCAAAAAAATCATTAGAGATGGAACATCTACCCATACACTGTTATTCTATGCAATTATCATAATGACAATAATATTAATTCCATTTACCAATTTTAATCAAATTACAATATTTATCAACATGAATACTGGCACAAATATAATATTTTTAATATTTAATGCACTGTTAACATTTATATTGCCATATGTTTTACTTACAGAATCTCTGAATTACATTGATGCGGGCAGCGTAGCCATATTAACAGCAGGTACTGAACCTCTTGCAGCACTATTCTTTGGCATTGCATTGTATGATGAGATTCCTACCATGTTAATATTTATTGGAATTGTATTGACAATAATAGCCATCACAATACTTTCAAAAGAGGAGTACAAAACATAATAGTTAAAAGGTGAAATTATGAAAGATTATCATGTTATAGAAGCACTTGGAAAGACTGAAGTAGTTGTAGAAAATGGTAAAGTAACCTCCGTTGGAGACCCTTTAATTGATTACTGTCCTATTTTTGACAAAATCGATAATGCCAAACATCTCGATAAAGATTTTATCAAATGGAATATTGAAAAGAGAATCCGTGAATTCGGCATGTGTACAGCAGACAGGGTTGTTAAAATGCCCGATATGATGTCATTTGGAATTTCCGAAATCCTAAAAACCAACAAGGAATTGGGTTTGATTGACTGTGTTGTTGGAGTTTGTGAGGGAGCAGGAACATTGTTAATAACCGATCCTGAAATCATCCAGGGAGTCGGAGGTAGAGTTTCAGGACTGGTCAGTACCACACCAATTCCGGAAGTTATTGAAAAATTAGGTGTTGAAAATGTAATAAATCCTGAAACCGCTGAATTAAATCCAATTAAAGGATTGGAAATGGCAATTGAAAAAGGCTTTAAAAATATCGCAATTACAATTTTACCTTCAAAAGAAATTTCTGAGCTTCGCGAATATCCTATGCCTGAAGATGTTAACATTTATATCTTTGTAGCACACACCACAAATGCAACAGACGAGGAAGTTGAAACTGCATTCAAAAATGCCGATGTAATTACTGCCTGCGCATCCGGCAGGGTAAGGGATTATGCCGAAAAGGAAAAAGTATATTATTCAGGTTCAAAAGTTCCTATATTTGCGATTACCCCAAAAGGCCGAGAATTTTTAGATAATAGACTTGAAAAAATAGGTAAAGCATCAACAATAAATGATTACCCATTAGATTTGGAAAAACACCCAAATCCATTAATTTAAAAATAATTAAATACTTAGATAAACATAATTATCATAACATAAGTTAATTTGAATGAGGGGTATATTGACTCAAAAAAGCGAAGCGATTAAAGGCAACATCACACAGGAAATGAAAGATGTTGCAGAAAATGAAAACATTGAAGTTGATAAACTGGCTAGACTAATAGCAGATGGAAAAGTTGTCATTCCAAAAAATATCAACAGTCATGCAAAAGCCTGCGGTATTGGTGAAGGCCTTACCACCAAAATCAATGCAAATATAGGATCATCCAGTAAAATTGATGATTTGGATTTGGAAATCAACAAGGCAAAATTGGCCGTTGAATATGGTGCTGATGCAATAATGGATTTGTCAACAGGTTCTGATTTAAAGCTGTTCAGGCAAAAGATAATGGATGCAGTTGATGTTATTATCGGAACCGTGCCAATTTATGAAGCAGGTGTTGTGACACTTGCCAAAAATAAGGAAATCATAGATATGGATCCTGATGATATCTTTAAGGCCATTGAAAATCAGGCTAGGGAAGGAGTTGACTTTATGACACTTCACTGTGGAATTACCAAAGATTTGGTTTCCAAACTTGAAAAACAGAACCGTATGATGGGAATTGTTAGTCGTGGAGGAACATTTATGGCCTCCTGGATTAAGCACAATGAATGCGAAAACCCACTGTATGAAAACTACGATTACCTTTTGGAGCTTTCCTACGAATATGACATCACATTATCATTAGGTGACGGTTTAAGACCGGGCTGTTTGGCTGATGCAAGTGATATTCCCCAAATTCAGGAATTGGTTAACTTGGGCGGCCTTGTCAAAAGAGCCCAGGATGCAAATGTCCAGGTCATGGTGGAAGGTCCGGGACACATGCCTATGAATCAGATTAAAGCCAATATGGAAATTCAAAAGACAATATGTCATGGAGCACCATTTTATGTTTTAGGACCACTCGTCACTGATTTGGCTCCGGGTTACGACCACATCACATCAGCAATAGGTGGAGCAATAGCTGCAAGCAGCGGAGCAAACTTTTTGTGTTACGTAACCCCTGCAGAGCATTTATCACTTCCTTCACTTGAAGATGTAAAAGAAGGAGTCATTGCATCCAAAATTGCTGCAGAAGCTGCAGATGTTGCAAAAGGCCTTCCACAATCATGGATTAAGGAACGCCAAATGGCAAAGGCTAGAAAAGAATTTAATTGGGAAAAACAGTTTGATTTGGCATTTGACAAGTCAAAGCCAAGACAATACAGAGATAAATGTGAACTTGACGATGATGAAATGTGCGCAATGTGCGGAGAATATTGTGCAGTAAAAATAGCAAAAGGCGATTTCTAATGAAATATCAAGAATTAGTAGATGTATATTCAGCTTTGGAAGCTACAACAAAACGACTGGAAAAAACTGACATTATTGCAGAGTATCTGAAAAAATTGGATGCTGATACTATTGGAAAAGTCGGACTGCTACTTCGTGGAGGGGTTTTTCCGGCATGGAGTTCAGAAGAAATCGGTATTGGAGCAAAATTGGTTGAAAGAGCTGTTGCAGAAGCTGTTGGAACCACACAGGCAAAAGTTGAAGATGCTGTTCGTGACGAAGGAGATATTGGCCTTGCATGCATTAAACTGTATGCCAACAAGTCACAGATGACATTCTTTTCACAGCCGTTAACCATTAATTTTGTTTTTGACAGTCTGCGCAAACTATCAAAAATAAGCGGTTCACGCTCCACTAATCGTAAAATTTCCATTATTCTTGAATTATTGTCACAGGCTTCAGCTACTGAAGCCAAATATTTAACCCGTACAATCACTGAAGAGCTAAGAATCGGTGTAGGTGACGGAATTGTCCGTGATGCAATAGCTCAGGCATTCGACATTGACAAAGCAATTGTTGAACGGGCACAGATGCTGACCAATGACTTTTCCGTTGTTGCAACAACTGCCCTTTTGGAGGGAGGAGAAGGATTATCAAAGCTTAACCTAACACCAGGAACGCCTGTCAAACCAATGCTTGCACAATTATCCCCTCCGATTGCTGAAATCATTCCGGAGATGGGAACTGCAATCTGTGAAACAAAATATGACGGAATCAGACTGCAGGTTCACAGAAACGGCTCTGAAATTAAAATATTTACACGAAGACTGGAAAACATCACCCATGCACTTCCGGAAATTGTTGAGCTTTTTGATGAATATCTGCCTCATGAAGACTATATTGTGGAAGGGGAAGTCATCGCAACCCGTGACGGTAAGCCTTTGCCTTTCCAGAACATTCTGCACAGAGTCAGACGTAAATACAATGTGGAAGAGGCTATGGAGAATGTTCCGTTAAAATTATATCTTTTTGATGTCTTATATTATAAAGAACCGATGATTGATGAACCTCTGATGGTGAGGCGTGAAACATTGGAAGAAATTGTAGATACCGACGTAGACGAGATGAATTTAAGTACCATGGTTATCGGTACACCAGACAATATTGATGAAATAGAAGAGCTATTTAATTCATCTATTGCTGCTCATCACGAAGGAATTATGATTAAGGATGCTTCAGAACCATATATTCCGGGAATTCGAGGTAAAAAAATGCTTAAATATAAGGCAGAGCCTGAAACTTTGGATATGGTAATCGTTGGAGGAACATATGGAATAGGTAAGCGCGGAGACTTTGTCGGATCTTATTTAGTGGCGTTAAGAGACGAAAATGATGAATTTAAAACCGTGGCTTATGCTGCAACAGGCCTTGATGATGCTACCCTAGAATATTTAACCAAAAAGATGAAAGAAATAGAGATTTCAACCAAAGGTCGTGAAATTGTCGTTGAGCCAAAAATCGTATTGGAAATTGCATTTTCAGAAATTGTTGAATCCCCTGAATATGAAACCGGCTATTCAATAAGATTTCCGGTGGTTAAAAATATCAGAAAGGATAAAGGCCCGCAGGATGTCGATACGGTTGAAAGACTACTTTCAATGTACGATGCTCAATAGTCAAGGCTTTTTACCTTTGAAATTACAATTTTAGTCAATGGATAGACGATGATTTCATATACTGTCTTAAACAATGCCTGAACAACAATCATCATAACCAATGCACTCACAGGCATCAGTCCCCAGAATCCTATTGTAATAAAAATCAATGCATCACAGCCTTCTCCGATTAATGTGGAGAATATACACCTGAAAAATAGCTTTTCTTCAGATTTTGACTTTAAATAAACCATCACTTTTGCATTTAAAAGAGAACCTACAATATATGCTGCAAAACTGGCTATCAATAGCCTTAAAGTTGAACCTAAAACAATGCGGAATGCTTCGCTGCCTTCAAAAAATGACGGAGCAGGTAGCCAAATAGTAATGTTATAACAAATTACTGCAATCAGATTCATGAAAAAACCTAAAAGAATAACCCTTCTTGCCTTCTGATAACCATAACATTCAGCCAAAACATCATTTACAATATAAATAACTGGAAAAATAATAACTCCACAGGGAAGAGTAAAAGAAAAAAATTCAAAGGTTTTCCCAGCAATGATATTGGATATTATAAGTGATGCGGTAAAAACACCAGCAAGAATTGCATATAACTCACTTTTAGTCAAGTCATCAAACATGTTAATTAATTTAGTTATTTAATCTTAAAAATATTGCCCATTAGAAAATGCAATGAAAAATATTAATCTCAAATTGTTAAAAAAGTTTAAATAGATTAAGGCAAATATTTGATAACATGGAGTGTATAAATTGTGATAACTACTATGATGAAGACGTAGAAGATGAATGCCCATACTGTGGCGTATCAAAATATGCAGTGAGATGTGAAAACTGCGGAGACATAATTGACATAGACAGCGAATGCTGTTGCGGACGCAGTTTAGACGATTTGGAAGAAGATGAAGATTGCGACTATTATGATCCTTATGAAGAAGAGGAAGATGATGAAGAGGATGAAATAGATTATGGGGATGACATCTGTGAAAACTGCACATACTGGCAAGCCCATCCACAAGGCTATGCCTATGGAATGATTTGTCAAAGAACCGGACAAAATACTGATCCGGACGATTCCTGTTCAGACTTCAGCAAAATGTTTCACTTTTCAAACTACGGAGAAGAAGGCCAGTACAGTTTTGTTGACACAGAGCAAGTAAAGCAAAGAAAACTGAATTACTGGCGCAACAGAAAATTCTAAATCGATACAATATTACTCTATGAAATACTATCTAATTTATTAATACCAAAGTTAAATCAAAATCCATGGATATTACTGATGACAAATTATTGAAAATTGCCTTAGTCACTTCTTTAATAGGATTAATCGGATTAATAATCTTTACACCATCAATTGAAGTTAAAGAAGTTAAAATTGAAGACATAAATCGTGGAATGATAGATGAGGAAGTAAGCATCAATTGTGTAGTAAGTGATGTGAAATCCTCTAAAAGCGGAAGCAGCTATTTTTTAACAATCAATGATGGAACAGGACAAATGCCTCTGGTAATTTTTGAAAGCCAGATTGCACAGATGCAGACAAATAACCTGGATATTAATGACTTTAAGGACAAAAAAGTCAATGTTGTTGGAAAAATTACCGAATACAACAATGAAATGGAAATAGTTCTATCAGGCGGAGACAGCATAAGAATTCTCAACTGAATTAAATGCAATTAAATTAAAAATTCATATAATTAAAATAAGAGTTCCTAATGCAAATATTTAAATTATTAATTATATATTTAAAATAATTAGTGGCAGTTTAAAAAATATAAAATTTGAATTGTATAATACCCATATATTGCATCAAAATATGGGAAGTGTTTAAAACTACACATTTAATCCCGATAGACATGCAGTATTTGAAATTGCTCATTGCCATATGAAGATGCACTAACATATTTACCAGAAATTAAATTAATGTTTAATTCTGCTTGTTTTACGAATTCAATAATGAAAGTAAGCACTTACATTCGAAAATATATATAACATATTTTTTACATAGACCAATTAGAGATTAAATTTCTAATAAACAAATTAGGAGAAACAACATGAAAAAAATAAGTTTAATTACAATCTCTTTATTAATTTTTGTATTCGCCATCAGCTGCGCTTCTGCAGCGGATCATAATGTAGATATGACTAATAACACAGACATAGGCAATACAATTGATATTGCCGATGTAGAGAATGTTGATTTCAATATTGGCTCTGAAGACAATTCATCTTCAACTATTGAACCCCTTGAAAACGACACAAATATTTCAAGCGAACTAAACATTACCGGACCGAAAATTCAACCAAGCGAACTAAACATTACCGGACCGAAACCCTACGATATTGAAATTCC